>JAUXNR010000856.1 GCA_030682755.1 Flavobacterium sp. | reverse complement strand
AAAAACAGAAACGTTATTTGATGTAACTTCTTTGATTTTTAAAGTAACTGTTTTAGTAACTCCGGCTATAGCAAAAGTTCCGGTGAAATTCCAAGTGCCATCGGCATTTTTTTCAGCAGCTTTTAAGTCGAATTTTACGGTTTTAAATTGATTGGTTTTTAACGCTTTATATGCATTTTTATCCATACCGTTTTTCCCGCTTTTAATGCTTTCTGCAGGCATTTCCACTTGCAAAGATTTGATTTCAGAAATCGTGTTTCCTGAAAAAGCGGCAACAAGTTTTCCTGTTGCTGTTTCAGAATTCATATCCCAATCATGAAGACTAGAAGTTCCTGAAATTTTTAAAAGTGGTTTCGCATCTAAAGCAAGCGTTTTTTGTGCATAACCAAAAAGTGAGGTTGTCAACACAAAAGCCCATAATAGTATTTTAATGGAGTTGGTAAATCGTTTCATAATTAGGAGGTTTTAAATTATGAGACAAATTTCCGAATGAAAAGCCACTAATAATATGATAATTATCAGGGTTTGATTTATTATTTCTTAATAAAATAAAAGTAAATGCTACTACTTCGTTTTCGTTAATAAGTTACAATTGAATTTTTACAACATAACCTTCAAAAGTTCTAATATTAAACACTGTCCCATCCTGAAACAATAAATATTGTCCTTTTATTCCTGAAAGTTTTCCTTGAAAATTTGGTGTCTTATCCAAATTCAAACTAGTTACTTTTTTAGGATAAGCCAAAACAGGATAATGAAGTTCATATAATGTTGAGTTATTTTCAGAAAAATATTCTTGCACTTCATCCGGTAAATACTGTTTTGTTTTCAAGCGTTCCTGAACTAAATCCAACTGAGGCACTTCATTTTTAAGCATTTTTTGCCAGTTGGTTTTGTCTGCATATTGATTTTTTAAAGCAACCTCAGTAATTCCGGCCAAATAACGATTAGGAACCTCAACAATTGGAATAGCTTGTACCGCTCCTTGATCAATCCATCTTGTTGGTACTTGCGTGCCTCGGGTTACACCTACTTTTACTTCGCTTGACAAAGCTAAATAAACAATATGTGGTTGTAATTGTACCTTTTTTTCATAAACCAAATCGCGATCTTCAATGTCTAAATGTGCCGTACTCAGCTCAGGTTTCATAATCCAATCACCAACCGCGGCACTTGACATAAAGCAATCATAACAAAACCCTTGACGGAAAATTTTCTTTTTCTTACCGCAATTCAAACATTGATATCCCTGAAAACTGATTTCCATTTCTTTATCCAATAACTGATTGAGATTTAAAAAACTATTTTCAAAAACCAGATAATATTGAATCGGATTTCCAATTTCCGTTTGCATTTTGGTAAGAACCCCTTCGTATGTCATTGCTAGTAAAGTTTTAGTATTTAGTTCATCGTTTCACAAAAATTGCTATTTTTGATGAAGTTGTAAAGTTAGGTGATGTGTTTTCAATATTCAAATCTAACTTCAGCAATTTAATCTTATATCAAATGCCGCTACCAATAATAAATTCTATTGCCACTTGGATACTTAAAAAACGATTTCATCAAATTGAATTGTTTATTAAATATCCCAATGAGGTACAGGAAGAATTGTTATTTAACTTAATAAAAACTGCCGAAAACACTGTTTTAGGAAGGCAATATGATTTTAATTCCATAAAAACGTATGAAGCTTTTTCAGAACGTGTACCCGTTTCCAATTATGAAGAATTAGAATCAATGATTGAACAAACCCGATGTGGCATGCAAAATATTTTTTGGCCAAGTAACATCAAATGGTTTGCAAAATCAAGCGGCACAACCAATGCAAAAAGCAAATTTATTCCGGTTAGCAGTGAAGCTTTGGAAAATTGTCACTACAAAGCAAGCAAAGATTTATTGAGTTTGTATTTAAACAATAACGAAGATTCTCAATTGTTTGTGGGCAAAAGTTTGCGTTTAGGCGGAAGCAAAGAGCTTTATCAGGACAACAATACTTTTTTTGGCGACTTATCAGCAATTTTGATTGACAACATGCCCATTTGGGCAGAATTCAGTTCCACACCTAGCAATCGGGTTTCGTTAATGGGCAATTGGGAAGTTAAACTTCAAGCCATTATTGAAGAAACCATAAATGAAGATGTTACCAGCTTGGCGGGAGTCCCCTCTTGGATGATGGTTTTACTCCAAAAAGCTATGGAAGTAACCGGAAAAAATAACATCTTGGAAATATGGCCAAACGCAGAAGTGTATTTTCACGGCGGTGTAAGTTTTGACCCGTATCGCGATCAATACAAAAAATTATTTCCAAAAAAGGATTTCAATTATTATGAAATTTACAATGCTTCTGAAGGCTTTTTTGCCATCCAAGACCAAAATTACAGCAATGAACTTTTGTTAATGTTAGATTATGGAATTTTTTATGAGTTCATTCCTTTGGATACTTACGGAAAACCAAATCAAAAAATCATTAGACTGGCAGAGGTTGAATTAGACAAAAACTACGCATTAGTCATCACCACCAATTCCGGTTTATGGAGATATACTATTGGAGATACCGTTCGATTTACTTCTCTGAATCCCTATCGAATAAGAGTTACCGGAAGAACCAAGCACCATATTAATGTATTTGGCGAAGAATTGATGGTGGAAAATACAGATCAAGCCATTGCGAGAGCTTGTGAACTCACTCAAAATGAAGTGGTGGATTATACTGTTGCTCCAATTTTCATGAAAGACAAAGAAAAAGGAGCCCACGAATGGATGATTGAATTTAAATATCCACCAAAAGATTTAGCCCTTTTCAGTAGTTTATTGGACCAATGCATCCAAGATGTAAATTCTGATTATGAAGCCAAACGATTCAACAACATGACATTAAACCCATTGACTGTTAATGTTGCCAGACGTGGGTTATTTTATGACTGGTTGAAAGAAAATGACAAATTGGGAGGTCAACACAAAATTCCGAGATTATCAAATGAGCGGACGTATTTGGAACAATTATTACGGATGCAATTTGCAGAGCATGAGTAAAAATTATACCTTTATAAAATGAAACAATTGACTATCAAAATAAAAGACAACAAATACACCTACTTTTTAGAGTTATTAAAAAGTTTGGATTTCGTTTCTATTGTTGAAGATAATGATTGGTATGAAAATCTTTCTC
>JAUXNR010000850.1 GCA_030682755.1 Flavobacterium sp. | reverse complement strand
AGCTTATATTGATTTTTACCCAATTAAATATTTTTATTACTAATCTTTTTTCGAAACCGGTTCATTGGAAATAAAACCACTCATAGAAAAAGCCAAAAAAGGCGATCAATTGGCCTTCACTACATTGCTTGACATGTATTGGAACGAAGTCTATGGTTTTATGATTAAAAGAACAGAAAACGAAACTGACGCTGAAGATATTACGATTGAAACTTTTTCAAAAGCCTTTGACAAATTGGCCAATTATAATGATTCGTTTCAATTCAACACGTGGTTGATTGCCATTGCAAAAAATGTGCACATTGACATGCTTAGAAAAAAGAAGTCCAAACAAAACATTGACATCACAGACAAGGAAGACCGACAAGCCTATAACATTGCAGACAGTTCACCTTCTGCGGAAGATATTTTAATTACGGAGCAAAATCTTTCGCGTTTATTGCGATACATAAAGGAATTAAAACCACATTATCAAGAGGTTATTCAACTCCGATATTTCCAGGAAATGAGTTATCAGGAAATTGCCGAAACGCTGAATGAACCGTTAAATAATGTAAAAATTAAAATACTTCGGGCAAAAAAACTACTCTTAGAAATAATTGAGCGAAAATAATTCGATAAGAAAAACAAATTTCACTATTACTTCTATCCATTTTAATAACTGGTGTGTTTGGTTTCTTTTCTTATCTTTGCTAAACTAAAAAAGGCACTATGAATACGGTATTAGATAGCGTTCAACCTCCGGTTGGAAAACCAAAATGGTTGCGAGTAAAACTGCCAACCGGTCAAAAATATACGGAACTTAGAGGTTTGGTGGACAAATATAAATTGAACACTATTTGCACCTCAGGAAGCTGTCCGAATATGGGAGAATGTTGGGGAGAAGGAACAGCAACCTTTATGATTTTAGGAAATATCTGTACGCGTTCCTGTGGTTTTTGCGGTGTAAAAACCGGCAGGCCTGAAACGGTAGATTGGGATGAACCTGAAAAAGTGGCTCGTTCTATAAAAATCATGAACATCAAACATGCTGTGATTACAAGTGTTGACCGTGATGACATTAAAGATATGGGTTCAATCATTTGGCAGGAAACCATTTGGGCAATCCGAAGAATGAACCCCAACACTACTCTTGAAACTTTAATTCCTGATTTTCAAGGAAACGAAAAAAATATCGACAGAATCATTGAAGCCAATCCTGAAGTAGTATCGCACAATATGGAAACGGTTAGAAGATTAACCCGAGAAGTTCGAATTCAAGCTAAATACGACAGAAGTTTAGAAGTACTTCGTTATTTAAAAGAAAAAGGAATTAAAAGAACAAAATCAGGCATTATGCTTGGACTTGGCGAAACCGAGGAAGAAGTTATCCAAACGATGAAAGACTTGCGTTCCGTAAATGTTGATATTGTAACCATTGGTCAATATTTACA
>JAUXNR010000846.1 GCA_030682755.1 Flavobacterium sp. | reverse complement strand
CTTGTTTTATAGCTTTAGTTATTGAATCGACATCATCTGGTTCACAATAAAAAGCATAATTCTCAAAGTAATCATAAGTGTCACCTTTGGTGGTTACAACAATATTTTTACCCATTGCTGCTGCTTCCAATGATGATAAACCCGGTGTTTCCATCCAGCTCACTAATGCGTGAACTTTACAAACTTGGTATAATTCTTTTAGTGCTTCGTGTGAAATTGAACCTAAAAAAGTAACATTCTCCCCTGCCTCTTTATGAACCTGATTTACATATTCCTTTTGGTTTTGAGATTCTTTTCCAACCAAAACAAGATGATAATTTGTATTTTTTACGGCTCTAACTAAGTTTAGAGTAGACTTTCTTCCCTCTATCCTTGCAGCACACAAAATACAATCTTTGTATTTTAAAAAAGGATTCTTCTGATTGTCTTCTGTCTCTGAAAAAACAGATTTATCTATTGCATTGGGGATGCTAACGTATTTTGGGTTTTTAAGTTTGAAATCTGTTGCCACTCTTTTCATTTCTGAATCAGAGTTAGGGAGAAAAACACTTGTATTGTCCACAATTTCTTTCATCAGCCCATATTGCCCTTTGTACAGCATTTTAATAACACCTTTGTGCATTCTTTTTTCTTTGTAATGCTTCACAAGTGTTTTAATATAAACAATTTGATAAGGCGATAAAAAATTAGCGATTTTTTGAAAAAGTCCGCCTCTAGCTTTGCGTTCAAATTCTGTATACAATCCATAAATAGTTGAAAGAACTATTTTTTTGTTTTGTCTTTGTGCATTTTTTAACTGAAGATAAATGTCCTGAGGTTCCATTAAATTAAATAAATGAACCAAATCATAATTCTCTAAATTTGGTTCAAAGTCTAAAGATATATCAACTAGAATTCCTTTTTTTTCAAGAAACTCTTTTGTTTTAAGCATTTGAACCATGTCACCGCCAGGAGCTTCAAATAAATTGGTTCGGGTTTGAAATAAAACTC
Organism: Flavobacterium sp.; assembly: GCA_030682755.1. Classification (GTDB taxonomy): domain Bacteria; phylum Bacteroidota; class Bacteroidia; order Flavobacteriales; family Flavobacteriaceae; genus Flavobacterium. The sequence goes on along the minus strand of JAUXNR010000846.1, from coordinate 2,104 downwards.
TCATCATATACTATTCTGTCTTGCAAATATAGTTTTAATTAGTAGTTTTACATTTCTTTATAATCATTTTACTTAATCTATGAAAAAAGTTCTTTTTATCTTTGGAACAAGGCCGGAAGCAATTAAAATGGCTCCTTTAATTAATAGTTTTTCAAATGATTCTGAATTTGATGTAAAGGTCGCTGTGACTGCTCAGCACCGTCAGATGTTAGATCAGGTAATTGATTTTTTTGACTTAAAAGTAGATTTTGACCTGAACATAATGAAGCACAACCAAACGCTTCATCAACTGACATCCGATTTAATTTCACGAATTACAACTGATATTCTTCTTACAGATACTTTTGATTATGTATTTGTTCAAGGCGACACCACAACTGTTTTGGCTGCTTCATTGGCTGCTTTTTATCAAAAAATTGAAGTTGTTCACATTGAAGCCGGTTTGCGAAGCCATGATATGCAATCCCCCTTTCCAGAAGAAATGAATAGGGTTTTAACCTCAAAATTAGCCTCTTATCATTTTTGTCCAACGGATATTTCTAAAAAAAACCTCCTTGATGAAAACATTAGCGAAAATGTTTTTGTTGTTGGAAATACTGTTATTGATGCTCTTTTAATGGGGATAGAAAAAATAAAAAAAACTGACGAAACGAAAATTAAAAAGCAATTTAACGGGATTGATTTTACAAAAAAAATTGTTTTAGTTACTTGTCACAGACGAGAAAATTTTGGCAAACCTTTTGAAGAAATTTGTGATGCTTTGCTAGAAATTGCACATTCTCAAAATAAAAAGGTTGAAATTGTTTACCCGGTTCATTTGAACCCAAATATTAAGGAAATTGCTCATCAAAAATTAATCGCTCCAAACATCAAATTAATTGCACCGTTAGATTATCAAGAATTAATTTGGATGATGGATAAAAGTTATTTGATTTTAACCGATTCCGGAGGCATTCAAGAAGAAGCTCCAAGTTTAGGAAAACCTGTTTTGGTATTACGTGAAGTAACCGAGCGTACGGAAGGTGTAGATGCTGGTACAGCAGTTTTAGTGGGTTCAGACAAGTCTAAAATTGTATATGAGACTTTAAAACTACTAGAAGACCAAAACTATTATTCAAGTATTGCCTCATCTTCAAATCCTTATGGTGACGGTACAACTTGTGAAAAAATTAAAGCGATTTTGAGGCATTCGTAATTTGGTACGTTTTTGACAACCTATCAGAATAGGCCAACAGCAATCCAATTAAAATTGCTTTTGTATCTGCTTTAAAATAAAAGCCCATGAATACCCAATATGATATAAATAAAAAGACAGCAGTTCCTGTTAACAAAAAATTTATACGTTGTTCAATTGGATTATTTGCTCTTCGAAATCTAAAAAGTAATAGGATTGAAATGAGTAGAATAATTACTCCTAATATTCCTGACTTTAAATAGACAGTCATAAATCCATTATGGAGTATTGAAATATGTCTAAGTTGTGAATCTCCTAACCATACTTTTCTATTTAAATCTATAGTTGAACCGAGTCCTTTTCCAAAAAATATAGCAAAGTTGCCTTCGGCATCCATTTGTCGTAACGTATGAATATTTTCAACCGAACGATAGTTATCATTAAAATCAACGTAATTTTCTTTATTTACTTTTGTCTTAAAAGGTTCGGTAGGTGCAATCTTTACTTTATACAAAAAGGCTTCTATCCCTTTTGCATTTCTTTTAGGATTATAATAAAGGATAGCGGAATAGAAAACCAAACCTCCTAAAAGTAAAGAAGCTAAACCAATTAACTTTTTTCTATTCAAAACAAAATAACCTTTGATGGCAAAAAACAAAATTACAAACTGAATAAAGTTGGTTCTTGAGAGGTAAAGGAATGATGAGATTCCTAAAAGCGTTAAAAAGACATAAAATTGCTTTTTTGATAACGTAACGCCCAATTCTTTAGCAAACAAAACCATAATGATAACATACACTTCATAATCACTGAAAAAGCCAGCAAATGATCTGATTTGATGAATATTGCTAAAACCTCTGAATACAAATCCGTATCCGACAATACATATGTGAACTATTGCCAGGAATACACCAACTTTAATAGCCGTAT
>JAUXNR010000845.1 GCA_030682755.1 Flavobacterium sp. | reverse complement strand
ATTGTTTTCAAAAGACATAATTGGAAAAGGTGAAAAATCATCGTCTTTTTTACTAAAAAAAACAGATTTTAAGGATAATAATTTGTTGTCATTATCTGTAAATTGAATTTTTGATAAATCAAATTTTCTTGTTTCAGGGGCATCAAGGCTTGTAAAAGTAAAGCTCACAATTTCATTTTTTGCCTCATCAAAAGTTAAAACATGAAACGATTGTTCGGCGTTAAAACAAGTTAAGATATTTTCATTGTTAATTTTAAAATCAAATGGGTCTTTTCGAAGTATTTTATTCTTAAAATCTGCAACAATTCTAATAATGGATTGAAAATTGTCTTTTGTTGTAAACAAGGTTATTTTTTCCTCTTTAAAACTATGGCCAACAATATATTCTTCTTTTTTTAATTCAATTTTTGCTGTTATGGAATCTGTTTTTCTGAATCCTACACTAAATTTATACGTAACAATTTCATTTGGATAGTGAAAAAGCATATACGATTCATGGTTTCTTTCATCAACAAAAGGATAGATAGAAACAACAGAATCCTTGTTTTTTTGAACTGAAAACGAATTAAGAACTGTTTGTGAAAAAGTGACACAAGAAATTCCAAAAACAAATAAAAAAGGCAATATGGTTTTCATGAAAGGAAGCTTTAAAGATATAAAGTTATAAAACTAAAGTAACTTTCTCTTGATTCCATTTAATTTGTAAGTAACGGAATGATTTGGGTAATGCATTCAAATGCTTTAAAATTAACATGATTGATTTCAAAGTCAATTTTTTCATATTCCCAAGTGGTGTGATATGGAATATGAAATGCATGACCACCGATATTTAAAACCGGTAAAACATCTGATTTTAAAGAATTGCCAATCATCAACAAATCTGCTGCTTTACAATCTAAACGGCCAAGCATTTTTTGATAATCCAATTCGGTTTTATCACTCATGACTTCAATATGGTGAAAATAATGACCAATTCCTGAATCATGTAGTTTGCGATGTTGGTCTTTCAAATCGCCTTTGGTGGCTACAATCAATTTGTATTTTCCGTTTAGTTGTTGCAAAACACTTTCAACTTCCGGTAATAATTCAACAGGTTTTTGCAATAAGTCTCTTCCAATTTGTATGACTTTTGCTATGTTTTGACCAGAAATAGATTGATTCGTTAATTCCAAAGCCGAATCAATCATGGACAACGTAAACGCTTTGATCCCAAAACCATATAAAGGTAAATTTTTCACTTGATGGTTTAAAATCAATCCTAAAATTTCTTGTTTTGAGGCAAAATCCTGAAACAATTCACAAAATCGTTCTTGGGCTTCGTCAAAATAAGGTTCGTTGTGCCAAAGGGTGTCGTCGGCATCAAAGGCAATGATATAATTGTTCATATTTTAATCTTCAAAGACATAAATGCCATATTCTTTTGATTCTTTATTAAGTCCAACATAATATAGTTTTGCATCTTTATTAAATACTGTTGGATTGATAAACTTATTGTTCTCTTCGATAAATAATCTCAACTTATCTAAAGCCAAAGGTTCTAGATTATCAGGTAGCGATTTGAAGTTCTTATCAAATTTAGCATTAACATAAACCACATCTTTATTAGAATAGGAATTTATATTACTAATTGCATAATTATTAATTGCAACATCAATTAGTGCTCCAACCAAACCAAACATACCGTATGAAAATGAATTTTGCTGCGGATATGATACACCTCCCATAGTGAGATAATAAGTTTCGTTATGATAATAGCAACTTGCAGAGAGATTCAAATTGTTTATTTTTCGAAGTAACTTTTTTGGTGAATCTAAAATTTTTCGTTTTTTAAAACTCCCATTTTCCTGAAAGATTTCGGAAGTGTTAAACTCTAAATCTTTTTCTGATTTAATAAAATATTTAGTTTGTACATTTCCCTCTAAATCTTTTATTTGAAAATATAATGAAGGATAAATACTTTTTACTTGAATGAGGTTGTCGTTCACAAGAAACGAATTTGACATTCCTTCCCCTGAATATATCTTTCCAGAACTAAGTTGTGGGTATTCTTTTTGTTTGGCAGTG
>JAUXNR010000169.1 GCA_030682755.1 Flavobacterium sp. | reverse complement strand
AAGGTACGATGTCCGGTTATTTGTTTACGAATACAGAATTGGTAGGAGAATGGCACCGGCTTTCCATTATGGGGTCTCCCCGAACCGATCGGACAAAACAAATTGATATTAAACGGTATTACCTCTATTGGAAAGGTTATGTACAATTGGCCGCTCAAAAAGAAGGTAAAACGTATGAAGTTGTGGTGATTGACCCCCACTTAAAACTGAAAACTTCCTTCTATCCTGCTCTTTTGGTTTATCGTAATTACACCCTTATGCCCAAACATAATGGTGAGAGTGGACAAAAATTAGTAAAAGAGTACAGAACCGGAAATTTCAGGAGTCCGGATATGCTTTTTCACCGTCAAGTGCTTGTCCCCAGTGCTTCTATTGATGGTTTATATGGTGTTTTGCAAGCAGATGGAACGGTTGATATCCCTGAAGGCAGTTTGGGATTATCCCCTATATTGACAGAAGAAAAAGAAGCGAAATCTAAAACCGATGCCACTTATTTGTTGAATCACTTTTTTATGGTGGCCTATCCCGGTGGAGATGACGGTAAAATGAATTATGCGGTGGCCGACCCTAGTGGGAAACTATCCTATGGCACTTTTGAAAAACCGGTCTGGAAAGATTTTTCGGTTTATATCAGTGACGTTATTGAAGAAAACAATGAAAACATTTATGTGCATCGAGAACTTGTTTTGGCTCAATTAGCAGACGGCAAATGGCAATGTTATCTTGCCTCAAGGTATCACTTAAGTAACTTTCAACGGTATGAGACTTTAGGATATTACTTCCCTACCCCAATTGGGCAATCGGCTACAACACAACTGGATGCTATTCTGTCAGCTGAACGGGGATTAACTGCTTTGGATACACGAGTGGGAATCTACAATGAAAATGCCAGAAAAGAACACGAGGCCAGAATGAAAAGAGACTGGGATAAAATGCAAGCCGCCTTAGCCATCAAGCGTAGAGAAGAAGCTGAAAAATGGGCTGCAACCCGTCCGCAACCTCAATCGTCCAACCAAGGAAGTTCTTTATTTAAATCGGAATGGAAAGGATTTAGTTATACTCCTGAAACTACCCGACGATTCAATCAAACGGTGAACCAAAGTAATTATAACAATGCCATGAAACAATACAATTCGTATTTAAACAGTAAAATTTATGGTAGTCGGTAATTGTGATAGGATGGTTTTAATGAAATAAATTTCATTTGTGAATCGCTAAGACGCATATTTATGACGATGTAATTTTACATGCCTACTATCAGTTATTATGTTTGGTTTAAAGTAATAAAATGAGCTTTAGTGGACTTTCTTTTTACTTAGAACTAATACAATTCAAAAACAAACTGTCATTCTAAAATTAATCCCTAAGTGTTTTCTTTTCCGTCCGGTAAAATTAATACACACAAACAAAATAAATTTTTGACAGCTTCCAATTTAGTTTGTAAATTGTACAGGTATTTAAAACCTCTATTTTCCTGAAAATGAATAGTATTTCTAAAAACTACCCCAACATACCTCTCCAAAAAGACCTTGATAGTATTGCATCCCTCAAAGGAATAAAATGGTTTCCGTTGTTAAGTCTGGTGCTATGCTGTTTTTGGCTATCAAATGACACTTGCTTTGGACAGCCACAACAAAAGAAAGTGATTAATGTCTATACCTTACACCGGGATTGGCCCCACCAACATAAAGTGGTTATCCCAACCGGAATACAAAAAGAAGTACTTAAGGCCGGCTGGACGCTTACGGAAGTGAAAGGCGGTGTCACCATTCAGAGAACCCTGGAAAAAGACACCCTGATAGTTACAAAAAAAGACAGTACTATTGCTGTTCTTACGAACTGGAAAATACAAAACATAAAACACACCAACGACGCTCCCGATAAAGTATATTTGAATCCCATTCCTTTTACGGAAACTGCTGATGCTTCGTTAAATCAAATCGTTTATATTCCGTTACCGGCCAATGAAAAAGTGTTTTTTTCTCATGTACATACCAAATGGAGTGCCATTACCATTCCCTTTATCATTCGTCCGGCTGTAGACAACCGTTTGAACAGTCAAGTGACCAGTGAGTTCAAAATTGGTACGGCCTTTAGTTTGAATCAAGATTGGGAAGTATTCAAAAACCGCAGAATGGATGCTA
>JAUXNR010000842.1 GCA_030682755.1 Flavobacterium sp. | reverse complement strand
CCAGTAGTAATAATTTTGACAATTTCTAAAATATTTCCTTTTGCTTTTTTTAGTTCAAAATTAATTCCTTCTTTTACTTTTTTTACGAAATCTTTTGAGTTTTTATGATTTTTGACTTTATTAGTTAATACAACATTTTTATAAGCACCTCCTTTGTTCTGTCGAATTTTTTGAATTATATCCTTTGCCACTTTTTCCAACTCTCCCTTTGAATACCACTCAATTTCACTATCAAAAATCCCAAATAGTTCTTTGTCAGTTTTCTTGAAATATGTCTCTCTGAATTTTTTGATAATGTACTCTGCTTCACTATCTCTAGAACCGAAGAGTAAAGGGTCTTCAACTTCTAAAAGTAATTCTTCCTTTAGTTTTGATAAGCCAACTTCATTTTCTTCATAATCATTATATTTTAAATCATTGTGAATATCTGTATTTTCTCTATTTCTTCCTTTTTTTCTTGAACCTTGTAAAATAAGTAAAGGGTATTTTATTCCTTCTGTTTTAGTTCCAAGTTTTACTTCTAAAAAAATATTTTTATCAGGTAAACTTCCTGTATAAGCATATATTCTGAACTTTTCTTTAGCCTTATTTATACTTATGTTAACTTTAATTTTATTATTTTCAATAAATCCTCCTCTAAATAGGTAATAAGAGTTAGAAGAGTCATTATCGTCATAAGAAACAGCCCATTTAACGTTAGAAATATTTGATTGTTTAGGTGTAATATTAAGTATAGCGTAATAAATATATCGTTTATCTTTTTGTACATCATTAACAATTTTATTGTTCGTGTCAAAAGGTCCCAAAATGCCTACTACTTTCAATGATGAATTTTCATTCCCCAACCCCTGCCGATTAGCAGTGTTTAATTTATGTAAGGTATGTAAGTTTGCCATATCAAATTTGTTTTAAAGAATAATACAAGTGGTGCTTTGCACCACTTGTAAAAATATTAAGTAGTGGGATATAGCGTTGTTCCTCTGTCACTTGCTTCCATTTGCATATCATCTAATCTGAAAATAGTTTCTGTTTCCAGTTCATCTGGGTTTTCGCAATTTTCAGGATTTGGTTCAGGGAATATCGGTAATGGTTTTTCAACAGGAAGTCCTGTCGATTTATCCTGTAAAATGGTAAGCGTTGTAGGTATTCTTGTTATCCAGTAATTTCCTTGTGGTACGCCTGTTGGTTCCTGCATCTCTTGTGTGATGCTTACATATAGTGGGTCGCCAATAACCGGTGTTTCTCCGCCTAACCAAACTCTTCCTGTGGTAAGGAAATACTGTACAGCTTCTTCAAAACCGGGTTTTACCGTAACAATAACACGAGCCAGACCTGCCTGTAAAAATCCTCTGAAAAGTGTATCTATATTTTCGGTTAAATACATTTCCTGCCACATTTTACGGTCTGCCCAATAGAAAGGGTAAAACGTATAATCCATAATCGACCATTCAAAAGCCTGCTCCAAAAATTTGGCAGTTGCAGTATATTTATCTAAATCTTCGCTTAAATTTACTTTGAAGTTAAGCATTTGGTCTCCCTCTGTAAAATCTTGTCCTATTGATGTCAAATAATTCTGTAACAGATAGGCAATACAGTTATGTCTTAAAACATCACTTTCTATAATTCGGTAAAAGTTTGCCTGTGCTTCTTTTTGATTGTCTTCGTTGGCTTTTTGTTCGGCTTCAATCCGTGCTTTTTCCGCTTTGTATTCGTCATAAGCGGTTTGGTAAGCATTGATTATTGCATTAAAGTTTTCGAGCTTCCAAGCATTGTAAAACGAAGTTTTGGGTTGGCAATTAAGTTTTATTTCAATTGTAAAGCTACCTATATTAGAACCCTGTACTCTGTAATTAAATGTGTCGGATAAATTCAAATTAGAAATACTGTTGCTACCGCTTTTAGTTCTGTCTTTTGTTGTAATATTTAAGTAGTTTCCTTTTAAATCGGAATAATTAAAACTTGCAGACAGGGTTTTACTACCTTGCCAGACACTTGATTGATGTCTTTGTTTTGTAAAATACCAATTTAGAACAGCAGATTTACCCTCGTAGTTTTCTAACACTTCAAAATTTTGGTCGAAAAACATTCCGTTACCCTCGCTTCTTGGCTCTCCGTTTGCGTTAAAAATAAGTTGTTTGTTTGGGGGTTCTTCGGTTAAACTTACACCATAAATTCCAGCCCAATATTCTAATAATACTTTGGTAGCACTATTAGCATTTGCCATAGTGTGTGGAGCAGGTGCTTTTCTTGGGTCAACAGGTTCTTTTAAGGTATCTGAATTAGCGTAAGCTAAACGATGTAATTTGGCAGGTTCGGGTATCATAAATTCAAACATAGTACGTTTACCATAGTTGAATATCTGATTTTTCATTTTTTTATCTACCCATCTGTAAACTCCTGTAATATGTTGCGGACGTGTATCAGATAGACCACCTCTGTTGTCGAACTCGTGAATGTTGGTTAAAGAAACTTCTTGAATGATTTTTAAAATTCGCTCTTCACTTATTTTAGTTTGAACACGTTCCATTGCTCTTTCTGTAACTTCTTGTGCTTTTGTAACAATTTGCCTGTTGCTGGTAAGTTGAGAGTTGTTGGTAGCATAAGCTGTACCAGTATCTATTTTCCAAACACCATTTTTGCTAAAATTAGCGTGAGCCTGAAAATTTTGCTGTTTTTGAAGTTCTTTCGCAACTTCGGTCTGCATTTCTGCACGATTGGTTTTGGTGGTGTCAGAAACTTTTTCTATTTCTTGTGTTTGGGAAGTACTTATGGTTTCTTCTGTTCGTGTGAGTTCGTTAATAGATTTATGACGAA
>JAUXNR010000833.1 GCA_030682755.1 Flavobacterium sp. | reverse complement strand
AGATTGAAGAAACTATTTCGCCCGAAGTTTTAAATCTTTTAACCCAATGGATTTTGAATAACAACATACCAAAATAATCCAACCGGCAAAACCCGGAATCGCTTTCCACCCCCAACTCTTTACTCTTTTGCTCTTTACTCCATGGGAAAAGCATAACTTCCAACATCGTTTTTATCGCTGTCAGCACCTGTACATACCAATTTCTATAACATTCAAATTCACGATAAATCAGCGATTTTTCAAAAGGTTTTCATTTTAGTTCATACTTTGTAATTTGCACATTTAGAATTAGTTAATCGGGTTTTAATGAAATTAAATATGGCGGCATTTTCTTCATTATTAAATAAGGTAATAAGGTTGGTTTTCTCCCATTACCCTTTCTACTAAGATACTGTGATTACTTCCAAATATTTTCAACATTTATTTTTCTAAATTTTCTTTTTTATCTTTGTTTAGCAGAAAGAAGGCTTCAGTCGATTCGTTGAACCGAAGTTTATCTAGTGGCGGAGGATTTATTCTCCGCTTTTTTCTTTTGCTCCGCAAAAGAGCAGAAAGAAGGCTTAGTCTTCATCATTACCCGAAGTTTATCAAGCCTGGCCCCATTTATAGTTAAGACTAAATTCTTCATTTTTCTTCCACAGGGTATATATCAATATTAACAGTTTCCGCATTACTGCAACGATTCCTTGCTTTTTATAAGAATGGGTTTTCATTATTCGTTCATTAAACGATTTCATTTTTTCGTTAAACCTGATTGCTGACAGGGCGGGCATGTAAAGGGCAGTCCTTAAATTAGCGTTCCCTTTTTTTGAAATCCAGGTTTTCCCATTGTGGTTACCAGATTGGTTTTCTACCACATCTAAACCCGCATAGCTTATTAACTGGTTGATATTTTGAAAAAGATAAAAGCCTCCGGTCTCCGCAATTATCTTCACTACTGTCATTAGGGCAACCCCCTTTATGGTAGCAACTTTCTTTATTTTTCCAGATAGTTCCTTGTCTGCATTTACTGTGGTTTTAATATCTTTTTCTATTTCATCCAGTTGGTTGGTGTAGAACTTGATTGTGCTTTGTAAACGTTCTATTACCCTTGCGTTTTTATCGTGGGAATGTTTGGCTGCATGTAAGCGGTTCTTTGCCTCTGATTTACTATTGGTCAACGTATTGTGTTCACGGCTTAAATCGCGTAATGTTTTAAACTCTTTCCCTGGCGGTTGCCATACTTTAAGTTCCCTTTCCAATCCATAATCAGCTATCACACCACTGTCAATCACATCGTTTTTGGTTTTCACCCCTTTACTTTTGGCAAAATATTTTATACGCTGGGGAAGTTCCACCGAAACCTTTTTCCCTTGACCGAAAAGAAAATATAGCACATCTTCATGATAAACTCCAGTTGCTTCCAACACATAAACTACATTTTCCACCTTTTCCCTTTTGTTGCACCATTCAAGCAAACTAATAAAACCATTCGAAGTATTGTCAAATTTACT
>JAUXNR010000832.1 GCA_030682755.1 Flavobacterium sp. | reverse complement strand
GGTTGGTTGTAACTGCTTTGGTTGTCGTCGGTTTTGTTGTGACTGGCTTAGTTGTAGTTGTCTTTGCCGTTGCAGATTTCGTAGCAGCTGGTTTTGAGGCTACAGGCTTAGTTACAGTAGGTTTTGCCGTTGTAGGCTTAGTTGCAGCTGGTTTTACCGTTGCAGGTTTTGTTACAGTTGGTTTAGCTACAGTTGGCTTTGCCGTTGCAGGTTTTGTTGCAGCTGGTTTAGCCGGAGTTCTTCTTGGTGTGGCCACTTTTTTTGGAGCCGAGGGTGTTGTTGCCTTTGGGGTTGAATTAGTTGGATTGGAATTGCTTTCCGGTTTTTTATTTTCTTCCATGAGGTGGTTATGTTGCGTTAGTGTTACAGCCACAATAGTGTGGGTAACACAAATTTAACACATTTGAGGTAAAGGTCAATGTTAAGTTTTTGATTTGGATGAAAAGTTAACATTGAGGGTTTTTGAAATGCTGAGTGACTGAGTTTTTTTTCTCATTAAAATAACAAATGCTTTAACCGCAAGGTTCGCAAAGAATTACGCGAAGGTCGCAAAGACGCTTCGCTTTTCATTAAGAAAAGTTAAGGCTCACAGAAAGCACAGAAAACACGGAATTTGAATGACTAATTTTTTTTAACCAAAGGTCACAAAGGTTTAAGCTAAGGTCGCAAAGACGTTTCGCTTTTAGGAACGTAGATGAATCGCTATAGTTAGTATAAACGCAATTACCTTCACTGCTGTCAAGCTGATTAATGTAGAAAAATACGTCAAATGTCGTATTGGGTTATTTACTCGAATTTGATTAAATTGTACACAACAATGTCAAACTTTAAGAGCTCGTTTAGTTATGAATAAAAAATTAACCTTTACAATCGTTACATTACTTCTTTGTTTTTCGCTACATGCCCAAGAATGGGTACGTTTTAAGGGGAAAAATGGCAAGTATGGTTTTAAAGTTGTGAAATTCGAAGTTATCAAACCAATTTATGACGATGCTGCAACGATCTTCAACGAAAATATGGCGGCTGTACAACAAAATGGAAAATGGGGTTATTTGGATAAAACCTCCAAAAAAATTGTCATTCCCATGGAATTTGATAAGGCATATGCTTTTCAACAAGGCATTGCCAAGGTAGAACAAAAAGGTCAAACATTTTATATTGATAAGACCGGAAAAAGTGTAGACGCACCTCAACAGAATACTTCACAACCTCAATCGGTTGTTTCGTTTGATGAAAAGACTATTGAGGCTGGCAAACTAGCTTTTGAACAGGCCTTAGCGGCTTATGATCAAGGCGATTATACTAAAGCTATGGAAGGTTATCTGAAAGCAGCTGAATTAGGAAATGCTACCGCCATGAACAATATTGCAGCTCTCTATTATAATGGAGAAGGCATTGCTAAAGACGATAAACAATCTTTTTATTGGTATAAAAAAGCCGCTGATTATGGAGTGGTTGATGCAATGAACAATGTTGGATTGATGTATTACAAAGGTATTGGTGTAACGAAAAATGTTTACAATGCATTTGAATGGTACAGACGAGCCGGAGAAAAAGGAAATCATATGGGATTGTACAACACCGGGATGATGATTTATAATGGCGAAGGTGTTGTAAAAAATCATACTACCGCATTCGGTTGGTTTAAAAAAGCAGCTGAGGCGGGTGATGTTGAATCAATGTATAGCATTGGGGTGATGCTGGCAAAAGGCGAGGGTGTTCCGGTAAATAAAACAGAAGCACGAAAATGGTTGGAAAAAGCAGCTTCTCTGAATCATTCAGATAGTAAAACGGAATTAGTTAAATTGAACGCTTACCAAAACAGTGCCGATTTCTTTTCAGATGGTTTGGCTTGGGTATTTAGAGATAACGTGTATGGTTTTATAGATGAAACCGGAAATGAGGTAATCCCATTACAATTTGAAAAAGTTAGCATGTTTCATGAAGGACGGGCTTCCATACGAAAAGGAAACAAAATGGCTTATATTGATAAAACGGGAAAAAACATCACCGGATTTGCCTTTGATGGAGGTGGCAATTTTGAAGAAGGAAGAGCATGGGTAAAAGTGAACAATACATATGGTTTTATTGATAAAGAAGGTAAAATGGTTATTCCTCCCAAGTATGACCAGGTTAAAAATTTTAAGCAAAATGTGGCTATGGTTGGCCAAAAGAAGGGAGATAAAACTCTTTGGGGATTTATTGACCCGTTAGGCAAAGAAATTACTCCTGTTCAATATGATGAAATATTTGCGTTTAGTAACAATTTTGCTATCGTAGGTGTCGGACCAAAAAATGACCGTTTGTTCGGATACATCAATAAACAAGGGAAGGAAATTACTCCTTTAAAATACAACAAACCTTTTTACTTTAGAAACGGACTTGCTCCGTTTGGACTCAAAATTAACGGAATTCTTACTTACGGTTTTTTAGATGAAACCGGTAAAGAAGTGATTGCACCTCAGTTTGAAGGAGGCGTTGATTTCTTTTATGAAGGACTGGCAGCCGTATGTCCGAAACAAAAAGGGCGATGGGGATTTATAGACACCAAAGGTAAAGAAGTTATTCCGGCTGATTATTTTAGTGTTCGCTCTTTTTCAGAAGGCCTTGCCGCCGTTGAATCCTTTTTAGAGGGAAAATGGGGATTTATTGACAAAACCGGAAAAGTGATTGTGCCCTTTTACTATTTTGGAGCCGGTAATTTCTCTGAAGGATTGGCCGCAGTAAAACAAGAGGATGGAAAATGGGGATTTATCGATAAAACCGGAAAAATGATTATTCCTTTTACCTATTATATGAAAGCTTTAGATCCTCCGCCCTATTTCGATAAAGGTAAAGCTAAAGTGGTGAAAGACGGCAAATACATCCATATTGACAAAAACGGTAAAGAATATGAAATAAAAGTGGACGAGTTACTTCCCGTAAAAAAAGTATTAAAATCTAAAACAATACAACCATGATAAAGAAAGCTAATTTTTTATTGTTGCCCTTGTTACTAATTTACATTGGTTTAGTAACAGCGAATGCTCAAAACAGTACACAAAAATGGGGTACTGTTACTATAACTACTGATACCTACAAAGCATACCTGACAAACCATAATAAAAGTTTCACGGTTAACCGAAGTGATTATGGCGGAATGAAAGTGGAAGGTGATATTCAATTTCCTAAAAATGATAGTCCTGTTTCTACTAAACTAAGAGAAAAAGGGGGATTTCAACCTAAATCTAATGTTAGTTCAAAAATAATTGGATTACGGGCCGATTTTATACAGTTCGTACCCACTATTGGATTGGTAGGAATTAAATATACACTTTCTTTTTCAGATATCGAACTTTACAAAAAACAGCAGCTGGATGTGGCTCAAGGTGAAATAATCTGGCATCTGAATGTAGCGTCAGGCGAAGTAACCTTACGCCCCGAAGATGAAATACTCATTAGAGAACCGTATCAACATGTTTATGCTCAACAAGTACTATACATTGGAAAAAACAAT
>JAUXNR010000829.1 GCA_030682755.1 Flavobacterium sp. | reverse complement strand
GTTTAAAAAGATCTAACGCCATTCAAATCAAAAGAGATTTTGAAAAAGATTTCATGAACAAGGTTACCAAAGCCGGAAAACAAGCTGAATACGGAAACTTACTTTCAGAATTTGAAACAAACTACAAAGCTATTGCACCTTATGCTTTAAGTCGTGATTATTTTATGGAAGTGGTAATGAGAAATACTGAGTTGTTAAGTTTTGGTTATCGTTTATACCAATTGGAACAAATTTATAATATAAGAGGCGAACAAGCATTTAATGACCGAAAAGGAAACCTCATAGCAGGATTTGAAGATTTATATAAAGACTTCAACCCAACTGTTGACGAAAAAGTAATGGAGCAACTGATTGAAATTTATGCTACAAAATCTCCTAAAGAATTGTTACCGAAAGAAATTTTCAGTTTAGATTTAAAAGCCAAGACATCTGAAATTTTTAAAACTTCAAAACTGACCAGTTACAATGGCTTAAAAGAATTATTAAATGGTGATGCAAAAAATTCAGTAGCTGCTTTGAACAAAGATAGTGGTTACCAATTTGTAAAAATGCTTGCAGAAGCTTATAATCAAAATGTGGTTCCAAAATTTGATGAAATCAATTTAAAAAACAATGCTTTACAAAGAACTTATATGAAAGGCATTTTAGAATTAAGCCCAAAAGAAGCAAGGATTTTTCCTGATGCCAATTCAACTTTACGTGTAACATATGGAAAAGTAAAAGGTTATGCTCCAAGTGATGCGGTATATTATAGTCCGGTAACTTACTTAGACGGAATCATTGAAAAATATATTCCAGGCGATTATGAGTTTGACGTTCCCAGCAAACTTTTAGAACTATACAACAACAAGGATTATGGAGATTATGCAGAAAACGGAAAACTTCCAATTAATTTTATTGCAACAAACCATACAACGGGAGGAAATTCAGGAAGTCCGGCTATTGATGCAAACGGAAATTTAATAGGACTAAACTTTGACCGTGTTTGGGAAGGAACTATGAGTGATATCTATTATGATCCTGAAATTTGTAGTAACATTATGGTAGATGTACGTTATATATTATTTGTAATTGATAAATATGCCAATGCCAAGCATTTAATTGATGAAATGACCTTGGTTAAATCAAAAAAGAAAAAGAAAAACACTAAAAAAGGATAAAAGAGTTTATTAGCGAAAATTCTTTGCCGAAAAATGATATTTTCAACTAAGAATAATCCTAAACATCATTACTCAAACGTTTGAAAAACAACCGTTTTATTTTTTTTTAAAATTTTTAATTAAAATATTTTGTTGAACCAAAAAATTTATATCTTTGCCTCGAATTAATAATTAACCTTTTATAATTTAGTAAGATGAAAAAAGTAATTTTAAGCTTAGTATTAGTAGCTGCAATGTCAGTTTCTTTCGTATCATGTAAAGAAAAAGAAGCAGAAGTAACTGAAGAAACTACAGAAGTAGTAGAAGATGCTGTTGAAGTAATTGAAGAAACTGCTGCTGAAGCTATTGATTCAGTTGAAGCTGCTGTTGAAGCTCCTGCAAACTAATCACTTAGTACAGAAAAATTAATCCCGACTTGTTCGGGATTTTTTTTTGGACATAAGTCAACAAAATACAAATTGTGTTAAAACAAAAAAACTCCATTCGCAGAAGCAAATGGAGCTTTTTGTACTCAAGGCGGGACTTGAACCCGCACGGGCATTACTGCCCACTGGATTTTAAGTCCAGCGTGTCTACCAATTCCACCACTCGAGCATTATTAAGGTAGATGAGCGAAAAACGGGATTCGAACCCGCGACCTCCACCTTGGCAAGGTGGCGCTCTACCAACTGAGCT
>JAUXNR010000827.1 GCA_030682755.1 Flavobacterium sp. | reverse complement strand
TTTTAAAATGCCACTTTTGGGCTTGATGATTTTAAATGCATCTGCTTTTGTATCAAAAATAAAAATTTGATTTAAGGATTGAAAGATAACCCAATGGTCATAATGTAAAACATTCCAAAATTGTTCATCATCAACCAATTTGTCTTTAATTTTTTCGCTTAATGAAGTGTAAGATAATCGGCCATTTTTATCTCGTTGCCAAAATCCAAATTCCATATAACAGCCCGTATAAATTTTATCTTGAATAACATTTATAGAACGTATAATGGTTTCATTTGGAGAAGGATATAGTGTCCAAACGGAACCATCAAACTCTAAAAGGCCTTCGTTATTTGCACTATAGATAAAGTTGAAATTATCTTGTGAAATCATCCAATTTTGATTTCCGGCTTTGTATTGGTCAGGAGCATATTTTGTAATGGGTGGTAAATCTTGAGAAATTCCCCAAAAACAAGATAATAATAAAAGAAAAGTTAGGAAATAATTAGAATTTCGTTGCATTAATCAGTAATTATGATTTCATAAAGATACTAAAATAAAAACATATTGAATAACATCAAAAGCTACAAAAATTGCGATTTAAATTCTCTTGAAACAAAATAAAGTGTAGCAAGAAGAGAAATTATTAAATAACTGAATATTATTTCTTTACCAAAATAGATGCTGGAACTAATGCCAAACCAATCATTAAAATACAGTAGTAATCCAATTCCGAATCCAACTTTAATGATTTCCCAAAATAGGGCAGAGGAGTTTGTATCCATTAATTCACTGTAACTGTATATGGAAATAAAAACAAATAATCCGTAAACCATAAGTTCCACTGTTCCGATGGAAGCAATGTTTGCAAATAAATAACTCACAATTCCGAGTGTGGCAAAAAGCTGAAACAACGACCAATATTTTAATTTTTCGGAATGTTTTGGGTTGTATTTTTCAAAATGATACACATCTTCAATTTTGGTAACCGGATATTTTTCTTCAAAATGTTCCGGTCTCCAACCCGTTGGCATGAACCAAATTTTTAGTTTGTCCAACCATTTTTCTGCACGCCAAGCGTCTTTTGCTAATAACCACAGATGCTGAAAATTTATTTTAATGGGATTCCACGTTTGTGCCGGACGTGTGATGCCGTACACAGCAGGAACAGCGTCTAATTCTTCTTGAAAGGTTCCGAAAAGTTTATCCCAAAAAATGAATATTTGTCC
>JAUXNR010000826.1 GCA_030682755.1 Flavobacterium sp. | reverse complement strand
TTTTAAAATTGACCCGGAATACAGTCACGAAGAAGAATTAGTTTCTATTGTCTTGGAATTCAAACAAGCTTTTGCAATGGGCAAACTTGATCTTGAAGATTATAATTCGTTTTTAAAATCCTATGGAAGTTATCTAATTGTTGACAAACCAAGCACCTGGGATAATTTGAGCTTTATGTTTGAATATCAATTTGGCTATATGTATTGGCGTTATTTGATGTGGAATTTTGTGGGAAGACAAAATGATGTTCAAGGCAAATATGATGTTTTGGACGGAAACTGGATTAGTGGCGTTGGAGCAATTGATTCTGCAAGATTAGGTTCACAAAATAATCTTCCGGCAGATGTAAAAAACAACAAAGGCAGGAATATCTATTATTTTTTACCTTTTATTTTAGGCATAATTGGATTGGTTTTTTTAGCTAAAAAAGATTTGAAACTATTTTATGTTTTATTAGTGTTGTTTTTATTTACAGGGTTAATTTTAAAAATTTACCTCAACGAAAAACCCTTTGAACCCAGAGAACGTGATTATGCCTTAGTTGGTTCCTTCTATATTTTTGCAATCTGGATTGGTTTTGGTGCTTTCGCCATTATTGATGCTTTGAAAAAATGGTTGCAACCCAAAATTGCAGTGCCTTTGGTTTTGGCAACCACACTACTTGCCGCACCGGTTTTGATGGCTTCTCAAAATTGGGATGACCATGATCGATCAAATAAATATACCGCTTTGGCAAATGCGAAAGCTTATTTAGAATCGTGTGATCCAAATGCGATTTTATTTACGATTGGTGATAATGATACTTTCCCTCTTTGGTATGCTCAAGAAATTGAAGGTATAAGAACAGATGTTAGAATAGTAAACACCAGTTTATTAATGACCGATTGGTATATTGACCAAATGAAAGCAAAGGCTTATGAGTCTGAACCTTTGCCCATTTCGTTTGTCAGAAAACAATATGTGGGTGACAACCTTGACTATTGTGTTTATTCTCCAAAAACAGAAAATGCTTTAGAATTAAATGATTTCTTGAATTTCATTGCTATGGATGATGACCGCACAAAAGTTGAAATGCAAAACGGTCAAAAACTTAACTTTTTCCCAACTAATAAAATAAGAATTCCTGTTGACAAAGAAGCTGTTATCAAGAACAATGTCTTGAATGAAAAATATCATGACTCCATTGTGCCTTATATCGATTTGACCATTAAATCTAGATCCTTATTAAAAAACAGATTGATGATGTTAGACATTATTAACAACAATAATTGGGAAAGACCGATTTGTTTTACTGGAGGAAGTTTTAGTGATGACGATTACATTTGGATGAAAGACTATCTTCAACTTCAAGGTTTGGTGTATAAATTAGTTCCTGTATATACCCCTGTTCAAAAAGGAGGAAGCCCATTGGATATGGGTCAGATTGATAGTGATAAAATGTATGACATCATTATGAAATGGGATTGGGGCAATGGTGAAAGAACTGATATTTATCACGATATTGAAACAAGAAGAAACAGTATTTCTTATCGCACCAATATTGCTCGATTAATGGAACAATTGATCAGAGAAGATAAAATGGATAAAGCTAAAGACGTAATTAATTTGGCTATTGAAAAAATGCCAGTTGATTTATATGGCTATTATACCATGGTTGAACCGTATGCGGGCGGCTATTATGAAGTTGGCGAAAAAGAAAAAGCCAGAGCTTTGCTCACCAAGCTAATTGGAAAATACCAAGACAATTTAAATTATTACAGCAGTTTAAAATCAAAAGAACAAAGTGATTTAATTGTTGAAATTGTAACAAATATTGAACGTTACCGATCTCTTTTAACAACCATGAAAGACAGAGGTGATGCCGAGTTTTTTGAAAAATCAAAGATAGACTTTAATAATTACAACAAACGATTTGAACGCTTCAAACGTAAAAACGAATAAAAATCAGAGCCATTAATTTGGCTCTTTTTTTAGCAATTTTTTATGGATATACTCTGGATAAAAACCAATAGAATTATTAAAACTATTTTTTCAAATTATTTTTGGGATATCCCAAATAGTGATAAAAAAGTGTATCTCACCTTTGATGACGGACCAATTCCTGAAATTACCGAATGGGTTTTAGAGCAGTTAAAAATCTATAATTGCAAAGCCACCTTTTTTTGTATTGGAAATAATATTGAAAAACATCCCGAAATTTTCAATAAATTGATTGCAGAAGGTCATGCGGTTGGAAATCACACGTTCAATCATGTAAAGGGATGGAATACTTCAAACAAAGCCTATTTAAAAGAGGTTGAACAATGTGAGGAAGAAATTCAAAAAAATGCTTCTAAAAATCTTCAATCAAAACTTTTTCGTCCGCCTTACGGAAAAATAAAACCTTTGCAATCTAGAAAACTACGGAAATTGGGTTACAAAATCATCATGTGGGATGTTTTGAGTGCCGATTATAAAAAAGAAATTTCTAAAGAAAAATGTTTAGAAAATGTATTGAAAAATGTTGAATCAGGAAGCATCATCGTTTTTCACGATAGTATAAAAGCATTTCGGAATTTGGAATATGTACTTCCAAAAACATTACAATTTTTATCCGAAAATGGTTATCGATGTGAAAGAATTGATTAAACTTGTTCTTGAACCAAACCAATAATAGTATTAGCATCCAATTCTCCGGATTGTCTCCAAACCATTTGACCTTCTTTATAAATCATTAAAGTTGGAAGTCCTTTGATTCTTAGAGCGTCTGCTAATTCTTGATTTTTATCCACATCAATTTTAATCACTTTTGCTTTATCACCCAAAGCAGCTGCCACATCTCTGATAACAGGATGCATGGCCACAGAAGACTCGTTCCATTCGGTGTAGAAATCGATTAATACCGGAACTTGAGCGTTAATAAGTTCACCAAATTTTGACATAAGTTGACAAATTTTATATTGAAATTAAACCTATTCTTTAATAAATAATATACAAATGTAGTATTTTTAACGAATTACACTACTTTTTCTCCTTTTTTTAGTTCGATTACCGTAATTTCAGGCCAAATTCCTACTCTTCCGGGGTAAGCATGAAAGCCAAAACCGCGATTTACATAAACATATCTGCCCAAATTTTCATATAAACCCGCCCATTGCTTGTAAACATATTGCACCGGACTCCATTTAATAAATCCAGGAATTTCAATGCCAAATTGCAAGCCATGTGTATGTCCAGATAACGTTAAATGGAAATTACTTTTGTGGTTTTTCACTTCATATTCCCAATGACTTGGATCGTGACTCATCAAAATCTTAAAATCTTTTTGATTTAAACCGTCTGAAGCTTTTACTAAATCACCAGCTTTTTTGAAACTCTTACCCCAATTTTCAACACCAACAACGGCAATTTCATCAGTTCCGTTTTTCAATTTTACATTTTCATTCATCAATAATTTAAAATCAATTTGACGATGTATATCTTTAATGGCTTCAAAATTATCTTCTTTTTCCTTTTGCGTTGGCCAATCAATGTATTCACCATAATCGTGATTTCCTAAAACAGAATACTTTCCGAACTTTGGATTATGAATTTTTTTAAACGTATCAACCCAAGGATGCATTTCTGTTGCGTGCGTATTCACAATGTCACCCGTGAACAAAACCATATCTGAATTCTGTTCATTAATCAAATCAACCGCATATTGAATTTTTTCAGGATTATCAAAACTACCGGAATGAATGTCGGAAATGTGTGTGATGGTCGTTCCGTCGAAACTATCTGGCAAATCGCTAAAGAAAAGTGTTTGTTTGATGACTTTAAAATTATATTTCCCTTTCGTCATTCCATATAAAAGCGATAAAAAAGGAACAGCCGCCACTCCAAGAGCAATTTGACTAACAAATTTTCTCCTTTCAGGAAGAAAAGAACTTTTATCGGTATTCCCTAAAAAGTGCGAAATTGTGCCGGAAATTATTCTATAAAAATCTTCACCAAACATCACTAAAGTCAAAATAATTTTAGGAATATATACAATTAACACCAAACCAAAAGTGAGAAGTGTGCTCGAATTTTGCCCAACACGACGGTCAAATTGAGTAAACGAATATATGATGTAAGCTAAAATTAGAACGCTTAGAAGCACATACGAATATTGAACCCATTTTATTCTGGACAAGGTTCTAAAAGCCTGAAATGCATAAACTTCGATTAATAAAACAAACGCAATAAAAAACAACAAACGAATCATCAAAATTAATTTTCATACAAAATAACAACATCTGCTCTTGTTTGATTTGTATTTATTAAAAATTTAACGGTTGTGAGATTTGATAAAAATGGTTCGTAGAAAAAATTAACTATTTCGTGAAATATAAACCCGATTTCAAGTAATTCCTAAATTTTGCTTATCAAATGAAAGTAATATTGTTTTCTCAAATCTTTAAAAAATACTTATGAAAACAAAATTACTTTTACTATTAACCGTTTTAGTACAAACGATTTTTGCACAATGCCCGCCTGAAGGTTCAATATCTTTAACATCACAAGCTGAAGTTGACGCTTTTGTGGCTCAATATCCGAACTGCACAATAATTGATGGCAGTTTAACTATTACTGGCTATAATGGCAACACAACAAATTTGGCTGGCTTAACTTCAATTACTTCAATTACTGGTGACTTGTCAATTTCAGGCACACAATTAACAACATTAAATGGGGCATTACCAAACCTTTCAAATGTTGGAAATTCTATTTACATAACTGGAAATCCTTTATTAACAACCATTGATGGTCTTAATCAAATTACATCAAGTTTAATAGGTTTATTACAAATTCATAACAATAATAACCTTGTTGATATTGGTGGTTTAAATGGATTAACAGGTACGTTGAATTTATACGTAACTAATAATCCAGCATTACAAACGATTGATGGTCTATCTGCTTTGTCGGGTTTTATACAAGTTCTCTATGTAGAATGGAATCCTTCATTAACAACAATAAATACTCTAAATCAAATAACAACT
>JAUXNR010000818.1 GCA_030682755.1 Flavobacterium sp. | reverse complement strand
GTTTAAAGGATTATTTAAATCCAAATTATATACCATTACAAAAGAAAGTTTTTGCTCAGCCTCAACCAAAACCGGAAGAACAAAAGCCTAAAATTCCTACTCCGGCAAAACCAACTCAAAAATCAAATACGGTTCCGGGAGGTAAAGAAGCACAAAAACAACCAAGCGGTAAAGATGCCCCGAGAGATGTTTTAAAATCAAGTGAATTATTGCCTCCTACCGGCGGGACAAAAAAAGGGTAATTATGTTTAAAAAAGAAACTAAATCATACACTGACTTGTTGGGAAAGACCAACAGAATAGTAGAAGGCACAAAAATCAAAGGCGATATAAATTCATTGGCAGATTTCAGATTAGACGGAGAATTAATCGGAAATTTTCATTCAAATGGGAAACTGGTGTTAGGACCTTCTGGTTTTATAAAGGGGGAGATAATTTGCAAAAATGCCGATATTGAAGGTAAAGTGGAAGGAAAAATGCAAATTGCAGAAATCTTAAGCTTAAAATCAAAAGCAATCATCAGAGGCGAAGTGATTTGCGGTAAATTAGCCGTTGAACCCGGAGCAGAATTTAGTGCAACATGTGTCATGAAGCCAAACGTAAAATTACTTCAACCGCATAATGAGCCAGGAACCGAAGAAAAAACCGCTTAACAAATGGTTGGTTCTAATGAACATTCCGTTTCAAATGGGAGTGATTATTTTTGCGGGAGTTTATTTTGGTAATTGGCTCGACGAAAAACAACAAAACAAAAACTCACTTTACACGATTATTTTTTCATTATTGGCAGTTTTTATAGCATTATACAATGTTATTCAACAAGTCAAAAATCTTAATAAAGAATAACACATGATAGAAAAATTACGGCCTTTTATCAAACAATTTCTGCTTTTTTCCATCCTATTATTTGTTGCTCAATTACTGATTACTCGTTTTGTGTTTACAGAAACACCTTTTTATTATTCGGTTTATAGCATTTATGCTTTTCATTTTATACTTACTTTTTTATTGTATATTTTTCTGGTTTTTGTCAACGTCACTTTTTTTGACAAAACCGGCTATACTTTTCTTGCTACCGGAATTCTAAAAATGATGGCATCAGTTGTTTTTCTTCTACCATTAATTCAATCTGATTTTGAAAATAAAATTCCTGATGTTGGAGCTTTTTTTATTCCTTTTTTTCTTTTTTTATTGTTTGAAACCATACATTCTGTTAAGCTATTAAATAAGAATTGATTGAGTAATCCTTAAAAAAGAAGCTTCTTTCAAACCTTTATTTAAAAATTGTGTTGATATATTTTCATTTATTAATTAAATATGTACCTTTGCACGAAATTTTAACGACATTAAATTCTGCTAAATTTTAAAAATGAGAATAGCAAAAAGTACCATTCAGTTCATTGCGGTTTTATTAGTATCACTGTTACCGATTTCCGGTTTTGCAGGAGGATCACATTCAGAAGATAAAGAGTTTAATGCCACAGACTTAATCAATTCGCATATTGGTGATTCACACGAATTTCACATTGCCGATTGGAACGGTCATCCAATTACATTTTATTTACCGGTTATTTTATGGACAGAAAACGGATTGAAGGTATTTTCATCCTCAAAGTTTCACCATGATAACGAGGCGAAAGAAGTAGTTGAAGTTGATGGAGAAAAATTTGTTCGCTATAATGAAGTAATTTATTATGCCGATAAATTTGCCGAAATCACAGATGAATCAGATAAAAGTGGATTAAACTTCGATGCCAGACCGTTAAACTTCTCAATTACCAAATTGGTTTTCTCTATGTTGATGTCGGTCATCATTTTGTTCTTACTGTTCACAGCAGTTGCTCGTTCTTATAACAAAAACAAAATGGCTCCAAAAGGATTAGCTGGGTTTTTAGAACCCTTGGTTTTATTCGTAAGAGATGATATTGCTATTCCAAACATCGGTCACAAAAACTATGCGAAATACATGCCGTATTTGTTAACCATCTTTTTCTTTATTTGGATTAACAACTTAATCGGATTAATTCCTTTCTTCCCGTTTAGTGCTAACTTAACCGGAAATATTTATTTCACTTTTGTTTTAGCATTCATTACCTTTTTAATCACTACATTTAGTGCTAATAAAAACTATTGGGGACACATTTTTGCTCCACCGGTTCCAAAAGCATTATACCCAATTATGTGGCCGGTAGAAATTATCGGAATGTTTACAAAACCATTTGCCTTGATGATTCGTCTTTTTGCTAACATTACAGCAGGACACATTATTATATTGAGTTTAATTTCATTAATCTATATTTTCAAAACTGCATGGATTTCTCCTGTATCGGGAGCATTCGTATTGTTTATGAGTGTTTTGGAAATGTTGGTTGCGGCTCTTCAAGCGTATGTATTTACCTTGTTGTCTGCCTTGTTTATCGGTCAAGCTGTTGAAGAACACGACCATCACTAAAATTGAGTTTTTTTAATTATTAACTATATAAATTTAACATTATGGTATTAGCTGGAATCGGTGCTGGATTAGCTGTTATTGGAGCAGGAATCGGTATTGGAAAAATTGGTGGATCTGCTATGGACGCTATGGCAAGACAACCAGAAGCTGCTGGAAAAATTCAAACTGCTATGATTATTGCTGCTGCTCTTATTGAGGGTGTGGCACTTTTCGCGGTGGTTGTTGCTTTAATTGCAAAGTAATTTTCAAAAAAAAAGAACACGTTTCGCAACGGTTGGTTGCGAAACGGTTTTTTAAAAAAGTAAAACAATTTTAATCTATATAAAACATGAACTTAACTTCACCGGAAAGTTTAATATTTTGGACAACGATCATCTTTGTGGTTTTCTTTTTCTTAATGAAAAAGTTTGCTTGGAAGCCTATTTTAGGAGCT
>JAUXNR010000817.1 GCA_030682755.1 Flavobacterium sp. | reverse complement strand
ATTTAAAGTACCAAGTTCTTCTTTTTCATGTTCAAGTTCTTCAACAATTTTTAAAAGAA
Organism: Flavobacterium sp.; assembly: GCA_030682755.1. Classification (GTDB taxonomy): domain Bacteria; phylum Bacteroidota; class Bacteroidia; order Flavobacteriales; family Flavobacteriaceae; genus Flavobacterium. The sequence continues at coordinate 6,795 of JAUXNR010000817.1, read as the reverse complement.
GTTTACTAAATAATTTATTGGTTCTCAACTCCGCATCACTAGAATTTGAAAATTCTTTTACTTTTTCAATAACTATATGTTTAAAACCATTTTCTGGAGAATCTTCTAAAGCTTCAATTAATTTTGCTTGATTATTTCGAACAATATCGATAATATCATCTGGAATGATGATTTCAGAAATCTTGTCATCATCAATGGCTAAGGCAAATGTTTCGAACAAAGCATTGTAAATTTTTAATGATATTTTCCGTTTGACATTGTTGAATGCAGATTTTAGAGATTCTTCAATAATTTCAATATTTACATCTTCTAATGTTATATGATGTCCATCTGGAATTAATTTATTTGGAGATCTCCGATTGTTAGTTCTGTGTCTATTTGCGAAATTTGCTAACTCATCAGCTAAATATCTAATTTTTGAGCGATCTTGATTACTGGTTTTGAACACATCTCGTGAGATATTACTGTAAACTAAAAATTCGTAAATTAAAGAAGGAGATAGCGATGGAGCATTAACCTGAATTCCACGTTGAACTCCAATCAAAAGTGACTTGGATTTTGATAATTCGCTATTGTCAATTTCAATCCAATTATATTTTTTGTCTTTATCATTAAATGACAATTTTATTCTATTTTCTTTACCTGAATTGTCTTTAATGTTAATTACTACCTGCTGAACTTGTTCTCTAAACAATATTTCTTCGTTTTGAGCTAAGACAGCATGAATAATTTTTAACACAGTTGTTTTACCGCTTCCATTAAGTCCATATAATATTGAGATATCATATTTAAAACTAATATTTGCTGTAATTGATTTACTTTTAAAGCCTTGTATTTTTATTGCTGTTATTCTCATTGTTTTTTTATTTCTAATGAACTTGATGTACCCGTTAACTTATATTACTTTGATGTAAAATAGAAATTGTTATTTTTCTCCACTAAAATACTCAAATTTTTAACACTTCATCAATTCTCAAAATATTTCTTAAAATTAATAGCATCCACTATTAAGTAACATTACCCAAAAAAGGTAATTCAAAACCCATTTTCACACCCTACAAACTCACTTCGATGTCGCAACCATCAATTAGCCATGTCCAATAATTCCAATTTCTAATGATTTTTGAAGCAAAGAGAAGTCAACCCTCGAAGGGTGTCATGCCCTTCGAGGGTTAGGGTTAACTAATCTTAATTTGAATATTCGTAATGATATGAACAGTAGTTAAGTTTTTTACAACACTTAAAAAACGAAAGTAAAGTTTCATCAACTGCAAAAAATACCCCAAGAACAATTGCTTAAAAACTATTTAATATTTTAAATAAACCAATAAGTAAAATTTGTATTTTTGAAATCAAGTGAATTTAGCAGTGAATAGGCGTATTACTGTACCACGAATTATAGTAGTTTACCAAGACCATTTTATTTATATATTTAGTACATTTATACCATGAACACAACAGAAAAAGCAGGCCACATCGGGCGAAAAATAAGTAAGATCAGAGAACTACGCGGTATGAAGCAAGAAGCGTTGGCTATGGCTATTGGCGTGAGTCAGCAAACCGTAAGTAACATTGAAAATAGCGAAACCGTAGAGGAAACTGTTTTACAAAAAGTAGCCGACGCATTAGAAGTAACAGTCGAAGGTATCAAGAACTTTAGTGAAGAAGCGGTATTAAATATAATCGGAAATACATATAATGTTGACAATTCTTCTGCTGTAAATTATGGCTGTACTTTCAACCCCTTAGACAAAGTCATTGCACTTTTTGAAGAAAAAGAAAAGTTGTACGAACGCTTGTTAAAAGCAGAGCAAGATAAGGTCGCTTATTTAGAGCGGTTGATGGCTAAATAAGAGAGTAGGGTAAAGAAACTTCTCAGTAAATCTCATTTAGTTTAGCTCAACTAAAGTTTAATGCTCTGTGCAAAGAGGATAAACAAAACCCCTTCACCAAGTCATAAAACTTACTAAAGGGGGTATTTATAAAAAGTAAGAACGTTAACCAATCAACCTACACAAACAAATTCGAATTAGGTTCTTTAACCGAATTCGTCATGGAAATAATAGGTTCCGATAACAAGAACTCTAAAAGTGCCGCATTAAAAGCTTCGGGTTGTTCCAGGTTGGATAAATGACCGGCATTTTCAATGATTTTTAAGATTGAATTTTCAATGTTTTGGTGCATTAATTCTGATTGAGACAAAGGCGTAACTTGATCTTCTCTACCACATATAATTAGGGTTGGAATTTCAATTTTGTCTAAACTACTGCATGTTTCTTGTCGAGAAGCAAGTGCTTTCAGTCCACCAATAAGTACTGCGGGAGAATTTGCTAAAATGTCAGCTTCAATTTTGGCAACCAATCCAATTTTGTTTGAAAGCGAATCTTCGTGAAACACAGCTTTTAAAAAAGAAGCAGTGAATTTTGAAATGCCGTTTGCTTCAATTTCTTGAATGGTTTCCATACGTTTTGCTTTTTGTTCTTCCGTGTCTGATGCACATTGCGTATCACACAAAACCAGAGCAGCAAAACGTTTCGGATGTTTTTTTACAGCGTTCAAAGCAATGAAACCTCCCATGGAAAGTCCGCAAAGAATCACTTTTTTCAAGCCTAAAGCATTCATAAATTGAATTAAATCATTCGTAAATAAGTCGATACTTACTTCAAGATGATTCTCCAGAGATTGCCCAAAACTTCTGATATCTATAGAAATCAATCGATGTGAATCTTTTAAAAATTCCAATTGTTCTTCCCACATTGATTTGTTGAATGGAAATCCATGGAGAAATAGAATAGGGATTTTTCCGATTCCAACATCATTGTAGGATATTTTAATGTTGGTAACGTCTATTTTTTTGTTGTAATTCGAGAGATAATTTTCCATGACAAAATGCTTTACAATTAATAGTATAAAGGTCTCGAAATCCTGTTTTTTTGATGTTACATGATTTTATATTTATATTGTATAATTATTACTTTAACCCGTTGGGTGTAATTAGTAGAATATTGATTTTTTTTAAAACTATATATTTTAACCACATAGTACATAGGATAAAAGAGATGTATAGCCCAAATATTGGGTTCACATAGCTATGATTTTCTATAAAGAAGTGAAACGCCTTTCAAAAATCTATGAAAATCTATGAATCTATTTGGTAAAAAAGTATAAAAATTGAATTACACCCAACGGGTTACTTTAATAAGCTCCGGTTTTATCAGAATGAAAATTTTTAAATAGAATTTATTTAAAACCGTAATGATATTTAAACCAATCAAATTATTATTTTTACAGAAAAAACATACCTATGAAAAAGTTACTGCTTTTATTTGTTTCAGTGCTGTTATTTTTAGCTTGTAATTCATCAGACGATTCATCGTTAAATTTTAATTCAGATATTCGTGTAAACGGTGTGGTTTTTACACCAACAAATGCTAGGGTGTCCAATGCAACAGCAAATATGCCGGGCGAGGGAGCAATGGCATTTAGTTTCACAAAAGGTACCTCGGGTAGTTCAGGTTACGAAGCTGTAAATTTCACAATAAATTATCCACTTACTTCAAGTAGTGCTCCCAATGGTGTTTATGAATTTGGAATAGGAGTAATAGGCGAAGTGTTATTTGCACAAGGATTCTATGTAAAAGGGTCAACGGCATATGACATGGCAGGATATAGCGTCCAGGTAACAGCTTTGTCAAATAATGAATATCGAATTGATTTTCAAAATATTCAAGCGTTTAATCCATTGAATAGTCAAGTGGTAATCATTTCAGGTTATTATGAAGGAGAAATAAACTAAATTTGGTTTATGGATTCTTTGTCACAAATCGTTCTTGGAGCTGGAGTTGGAAATGAAATTCTCGGAAAGAAAATTGGCAACAAAGCCATTTTGTATGGAGCCATTATTGGAACCATTCCCGATTTGGATGTGTTGTACGGTAAATTTTTGGATCCATTAACGGCAACAGATATTCATCGGGGATTCAGTCATTCTGTTTTGTTTTTTCTTGTTCTTTCTCCAATTTTAGGATGGATATTGCAAAAGTTAGAAAGGAAAAATAAAGTAAATTTCAAAGAGGCTACGTTGTTTTCTTACCTTGTTTTGCAAACCCACGCCTTACTCGATTTATTCACTACTTGGGGAACGCAATTGTTTTGGCCACTTGAAAACCGCTATTCATTGCAATCCATTTTTGTGATTGATCCGCTTTATACTTTGCCGTTTTTAGTGTTTCTGATTCTTTCGATGAAGAAAAAGAAAGACAACCCTAAACGACTATTTTGGAACAGAATCGGATTGATTGTGAGTACTTCGTATTTGTTTCTCACGCTTTTAGTACAATCAATCGTGACAAATAAATTTGAAAAACAATTGGAAGAAAAGAATATTTCCTATCAAGAAATTGTGGTCAAACCATCGCCGTTCAATATCATTTTATGGACAACCAACGTAAAAGTGGAAAACGGTTATTACATTGGCGACTATTCTTTTTTTGACACAAAACCCATTCAATTTCAATTTATTCCAAAACAAAAGGAATTGATTACTGACTATGAAAACGAAGCAGTAATCAAACAACTTAAAAGAATCTCCGAAGGATGGTACTGCATCACACAAAAAGAAAACCAATTGCTTTTTAATGATTTGCGTTTTGGGGTGATGAATACCGAACCCAATGATTTGCAGTTTTCATTCAGTTACCAAATTACGGAAGAAAAAGGGGAGGTCAGAGCGATGGAATTACCAAATAAAAATCGAGAACAAGCTAAGAAATTGTTAGGGAAATTATGGGTGAGGTTGTGGGGGAATTAACTACTGCATAAACCGCACCTCACTAATCTTCCCATCCGTAATCGTATACACCGCAATCGCATAAATTTTGGGTTGCGATTTCATAACAACCACTTCTTCATGGTCAATCACTTTATTATTCAACACAATACGGTTTAATAATTTGCAATGCAAATCCGGTAATTGAGAAAACATGGATGTGTATTCTTCCCGCATCTTAGCTTTTCCTTCATACAAAAGTTGATCGGGAAAAGTATATACTTTTACATTTTCACTGTAAGGTTTCAAAAAAGCTTCAATGTCACGTTTGTTGTAACCATCCAATTGTTCCTGGGCTAAGGCAGCCGCTTCTTTTTCGATAGCCAACTTGTCTTGGGCAAAGCCAATCGTGAAATTGAATAATACCAATGTAATCAAAAGTAAATTTTTCATATTCATGATTTAATTAGTTTTTAGTTTCATTTTCATCACTATTAAACTTCCGCACAATCGCCTTCAATTTCTCTTTTCTCGCCATTTCCTTTTCTTTCTTTTTGGCTTGCTCTTTATGCAACTTGTCGTTGTGAATTTTGATATTTTTCGGATTATTTCTTCCCATCTTTTAATAATTTATCAATTTTTACATAACCAATCTCTAACACATCTTCCTGATTTGAATCCGTTTTCGTAATGTTAATTTTAAATTTTTCCTTATATAAAGGAGGTAAAATATCTTCAATGTCATAAATATCATCCACATCGATACCATACTTGTCATCAATATGTGATGTGGCTCCTTTAAAACCACAATGCTTGTAAAAAGTAGTCTGTTTGGATTTTTTTATTGCCTCAGCTTTATTCTTTGCAACAGTTACAACTTTATAGTGATATTCTTCAAACTCATTTTCTTTGTAACCACCCAAGTTGATAAAAAATAATTTTTCATGTTGTGAAACAGCTGCATTTCTTTCTGTTACTTCTAAAGTAAATCCATCCACAAAAGTAATTTCTCGCCAAGCGTCAATGTGAATTTTGCCTTTTGCTTCCGGCCAAAAAGCTTTCATTTCAGGAATTAAATCAGTCAAGGATTTTCCTATTCCAAAAAAAATATCGTGTTGTTCGGTTATTCTTCCTGGTGGTTTACAGCCAAGCATAACCATATAGAGAGTGAGTTTTTCTTTCATTTGCCAAATGTAAAAAATAAAATAAGTAGATTTAAAGCAAAAAAAGATAACTTTGGCATAAGTATTGAAAAAGTATTTTAATACGAATCATTAAGACAAAAAAATATGAAAAAAATTACATTGGTTTTAGCGATTATCGGGATGATAACGTTACAAAGTTGTGAAGGGCCTCAAGGGGTTCCGGGTAGAGATGGTGTTTCGGTTGAAGCAGAAGTTTTTGAGGTAACTAGAAATTTTAGTGCCGGAAATAACTACAGTAGTTTAATTCCTTTAAACCCACCTATCTTTGCTTCAGATGTTGTATTAGTATATCTATTGTGGGATGTTGATGGAAACACCCCAATTTGGAGATTAATGCCACAAACCGTTCAGTTACTTGAAGGGGATTTACAATACAATTATGACTTTACTCGATTTGATGTCAACTTGTTTTTAGACTCAGCAGATTTTAATTTAAATATACTTGGGCCACAATGGACACAAAACCAAACGTTCAGAATTGTCTTAGTTCCCGGATACTTCGCTTCAGCAAGAGTGGACTTTTCAAATTATGAGGCAGTAATGCAAATGTTAAGTTTAAATGAACGCAATGTTGTGAAAAAATTATAAGAATTAATTTATGATATTTTAAAAAAGAGGCACTTAGCCTCTTTTTTTGTTTTTATCGATTTTCTGTGCAGTTTAACGATTTTTATGATTTAATTAACCCGTTGGGTGAAATTATTTGAAGTAAAATAAATTGAACAAATGTTGGTCAAGATACTGAAAATCAGTATCTTGAAGTCGCTAAACAACCAACATTTATGACAAATATAGTTAAAAATTATTTTAGAGTTTTAGAAG
>JAUXNR010000811.1 GCA_030682755.1 Flavobacterium sp. | reverse complement strand
GGTAACGAAATTTATATAATAACTCTTAATTTATCAAGGCTCATCCAATAATGACGCCAACCCCCACAGGAGTTAATCAATGTCGCTCATAAAAGTAAGCAGCCAATCACGGACAGCATCTATAGCAGGTGCCATCGCAGGAACAGTCAGGGATGAAGGGAAAGCAGAAATTCAATCTATCGGAGCTGGATCAATAAACCAGACTATGAAAGCCATGGTTTTAGCAAGAGGATATTTAAAAGAGGATGGAATCGACGTGATCTGTTATCCCGAATTTGTGGATCTTGATTTTGATGGGCGAGAAGTAACTGCTATCAAGTTGATTGTCGAACCTCGTTAAATTCAATTTTGGTAAATATTTCCACCACTTCATACCACTCCCGGGCTCCTAAATGAACTACGGAGAATAAAACAAACTCATCGGATAATTTTTTCCATACCAAGAATCTCTAGATTCCCCCTACTCTTACCCTTTTTAACATAAAAAATTTTTAGTGCGAGCTGGCATAGCAACTGTCCTTGTTGATATATGTATAAAAATTGTAAAAGATCAAAAAACTAATCCCTAAACTTTAAATAATAAGGTATCTTCATTTAAGAACGATAGTCTAACAGTAATTCTCCTAATAAAAGTAGCAAATCAAGAATTGGAAAAGCTAGGGATCCACTTTCATAAATGTGTACAAACTCCAACTCATAGAAATTCAAATGATTGGACTATTTCACTAACCATGGCGTTGAAAGCTAATTTTATTGTCGAAGATGTTTAGCCCAATCATACTTATGTCTCCATGCATTTATATATAATAATAAATTCAATTTATGATTAATTTATTCCGTTATAATTTTATTCAGTCCTTCTGAATGGTTTGCTAATATGAAATTTCAAATTAATTTAAGATACATTGTCTCAATAATTCTCTTTGCTTCCATACACTTTGGGGCTGTTCGACTGGGGCTTCAATTGGCGTATGTTCAACAAAACATTTCTCCATTTTGGCCACCATCTGGAATCGCTTTGGCAATATTAATGCTTTTTGGAAAAAGAATGTGGCCAGGAATTTTTCTCAGTGTTATTTTTGGCTCAATCCTTGATGGAGATTTACCAAGTATTTCACTAGGTTTGGCATTTGCAAATACACTTGAGGCATTAATAGGGGTTTGGTTATTACGGAAAATGGGGTTAGTTAGGTCTCCCCAAAGTATGCAAGATGTCATTTCACTTATAACTTCATGCGGATTAGCAACAGTTTTAAGCGCAACTTTAGGTTCCATCACGGTTTTCTTATTTAATAAAGGAAGTGCGCCTTATTATATATTATGGTTGACTTGGTGGGTGGGAAATTTTTTAGGGTGTCTTGTGATTACTCCTTTTATATTATCTTGGTCAGAAGTCAAATCTTGGGTTTTTACTAAAAAATTTTTCTTTGAAGGGTTCTCTCTTTTAGTTGTTCTTTCAATAGTCACTTGGTTGGTGTTCAGTAATCAGTCTGATATGTCATCGTCTCAACAAGCATTAATATATGTTATTTTTCCTTTTATTATTTTGGTGGCTTTGCGTTTGGATATGCCTGGTGTAACTTCGGCTGTCGTTATTGTTTCAGGTATAGCATTGATTAATACAATTCATGGGATAGGTCCATTTTCTCAAAGTCCAATTAATGAAAGCTTAATCCTATTACAGACTTTTTTAGGGGTGGTTACATTAATATCTTTGATCTTGGTCTCTACCTCTGCAGAAAGAAAACAAGCGGTAGAATCTTTGCATCAGAAAATTAACAGTCTTAATGCTTTAAATGATTCTTCCAATGTTTTTTTAGATAATCTTGGTAAGAAAGATGTTTATCACATAATCTGTCAATTGGCTCTTAAAAATTTTCAAATTTCAGGGGTCTGGTTGGAAAAAGTTGGTCAAGAAACCGAAATTACTGCTCCACTGGCGTTAGCCCATTCAAATATCAAATTCCAAGGATTATCATTTGATGAATTATTGGAAAATAAACAAATTCAAGAAACTGTAAAAAAAGCCTATAAATTTAGTAAACCTATAAGGGTTGATCGGTTTGATGATTTTGGTTATGAATCCGATAACTCAGTAGGTTCCTTTATTGCATTGCCTTTAAAGTATAGTGATAAGGTTATTGGAATTTTATGTTTGTTAAGCACAAAACCTTATTTTTTTACCTCCGATCTTTTATTGCTTCTTAATTCATTTACAAATTTGGCAGCAGTCGCAATTCAAAATTTTTGGTTGTTTGAGCAAGTTCAACTTGGAAACGAACAATTGCATGCATTATCTAGCCGTTTGATTGAAGTACAAGAAGCTGAAAGATTAAATCTTTCCCGCGAACTTCATGATGAAAGCGGTCAAATCTTAGCTGTATTATTGATGCACCTCGGATTACTAGAACGTAATGTCACCCAACCAAA
>JAUXNR010000163.1 GCA_030682755.1 Flavobacterium sp. | reverse complement strand
ACTTTAGTTTTTGACGGTAAAAAACTGAAAGGTGGATCTTTTGAAGTAAACATGAATACCATCACTGTTTTAGATTTGGAAGCAGGAAAAGGAAAAGAAAAATTGGAAGGCCACTTAAAGGCTGATGATTTCTTTGGTGTTGATAAACATTCAACAGCAAAATTAGAGTTTAAAAAAATTGCTGATCAAGGAAATGGTACTTATACCGTAACTGCAGATCTTACTATCAAAAACATCACGCAGCCTGTAACTTTTGACTTGGCTGTTACTGATGAAAGAGTTAGAACTACGTTCATGGTGGACAGAACAAAATACGGTATTGAATACAAATCAAGCTCTATATTTAGTGGAATTGGTGACGCTGCTATTAGTGACAACTTCGAATTAACAGTTGCTTTATATTTTTAATAAATAGTTTTTAATTGTAAAAAATCCCGTCAATTATTTTGATGGGATTTTTTTGGCTAAACAATTCCCAAAATTTAATTCAAATCAAAATTTGTAGTTGTAAATTCAAATTACATTATTACATTTGTAATTCAAAGTAGAACAATGAACACATTTTTAAATACAACTTGGTGGTGGAACAACTTACGTCAAACGTCGTGAGCAAAGCTACCTATAGTTATATTTAATCAAAATATTCAAAAAAGGGCTTGTCAATCACGACAAGCCCTTTTTAATTTTAAAAACAATACCATGAAACAATTCAAAATACATACAAACTACAAATCTGTTTTGGCAGACACCATTACACCGGTTAGTGTTTATTTAAAAATAAGAGACCGTTTTCCAAACAGCATCTTGCTGGAAAGTTCTGATTATCATGCCAGCGATAATAGTTTCTCATACATCTGTTGCAATCCTTTGGCTTCTATCAAAATTCAAAATGAAAACTTAATTTGTAATTATCCTGACAATACAAGCAATTCTAAGTCAATTACAAATGAAATCAAAGTGGCAGATGAAATCACATCCTTTATCAATCTTTTTGAAACAAGCGGTCCCAATTTAAAGTTTGCTTATAACGGTTTATTCGGATTTACAGGTTATGATGCGGTACGCTATTTTGAAAAAATTGATTTGGCTCAAAAAGATAAATCAATAGAAATTCCTGATTTATTTTATGCGGTTTATCAGAACATTATTGCTATAAATCATTTCAAAAATGAAGCCTATATCTTTTGTCATTCATTAGACAATTCAAATAATATCGATGAAATTGAGCAATTGCTTCAAGTAAAAAACTTTGCTTCTTTTTCGTTTACAAAAGAAGGTGATCCCGTTTCCAATTTAACTGATGATGAATTCAAATCGCATGTTTCCATGGCAAAAAATCATTGTCATCGGGGCGATGTTTTTCAGTTGGTTCTTTCCAGACGATTTTCTCAAAAGTTCAAAGGCGATGAATTTAACGTTTACCGTGCTTTGAGAAGCATCAACCCTTCACCCTATTTATTTTTCTTTGATTATGGTGATTTTAAAATTTTTGGGTCTTCGCCCGAAGCTCATTTGGTAGTTTCAAATGGAAATGCAGAAATTCATCCCATTGCCGGAACTTTTAAACGAACCGGAAATGACGAAAATGACGCCATCCTGGCCAAAAAGTTAACAGAAGATGTCAAAGAAAACAGCGAACATGTTATGTTAGTTGACCTGGCAAGAAATGATTTAAGTCGAAATTGCAATCAAGTGGTTGTTGAGAAATACAAAGAAATTCAGTTTTTTTCTCATGTCATTCACCTGGTTTCAAAAGTAACCGGAAAACTAAAACAGGAAACAAATACCATGAATATTGTTGCTTCAACGTTTCCGGCGGGAACATTATCCGGAGCTCCAAAACATAAAGCGATGCAACTCATTGAAAAGATTGAAAAAACAAATCGAAAATTCTATGGTGGTGCCATTGGTTTTATCGATTTTAATGGTAACTTCAATCATGCAATTTTAATCCGATCTTTTTTAAGCCAAAATCACCAATTGCATTATCAAGCTGGTGCAGGAATTGTAGAAAGTTCATCAGAAGAATTAGAAACACAAGAAGTTTACAACAAACTAAATGCCTTGACGCAGGCCTTGGTGGTTGCAGAACAAATTAAATAATTTATACTATGAAAAAC
>JAUXNR010000804.1 GCA_030682755.1 Flavobacterium sp. | reverse complement strand
GCACATTGTGGCTGGCCCTCTTTCGATCAATCCATTCCAGGAAAAGTAGAATACATCAAAGATACATCCCACGGAATGATTCGCACCGAAATTTTGTGTGCCACTTGCGGCAGCCATCTAGGTCACGTTTTTGATGACGGTCCAACCGAAACCGGAATTCGTTATTGTGTAAACTCGCTATCGATTGATTTTAAAGAGTAAAAAATGAATTTATTCGAAGAAACACCTAATTGGAAAGAAGAATTAACTCCTTTAATTAATCAATATAAAGGAAAAAAGCATCCATTGGATTACCAAAATGCTTATCAATTACTGGTTATGGTTGTGCTTTCAGCTCAAGATTCAGATGCCAATATCAACAAAATCGCACCTGAATTATTCAAAAACTTTCCCAATATGGAAGTATTAGCCGCTTCAAATACAGAATCATTATTTCCTTTCATCAGTAAAGTGAGAAATTTTGCAACTAAAGCAAATTGGCTCATTCAAATCGCTAAAACCGTCAAAGAAGATAAAAATATCCCCACAAATCTTGAAAGTCTGACAGCTTTAAAAGGAATCGGCAGAAAATCTGCCAACATAATTCTCCGTGAAACCAACCAAAAAGCAGAAGGAATCATTGCTGATTTACACGTGATCCGTGTTGCTCCAAGAATTGGCCTAACGGACGATAGTAAAAATGGCATCAAAATTGAAAAACAACTCATGAAAATCCTTCCACCTGAAATCTGGAATGAAATCGGAATGGCAATTTCATTTCTAGGAAGAGAAACTTGTCGTCCAACTAATCCAAAATGTGAAGAATGTATAGTTAACTCTTATTGTAATTATTTTAATAAAATTCAAATGTAATTCTTTCTTCTTGGGCGTACCCCTCCGACAAGCTCCGGGTAGGGCTATCCGCTGCAAGTCCTTGTTCGTCGTACCTCCTCTCTGTGAGCTTTCCGCTACTATCCCTCAGCAAATTCAGTGCATCATAAAATTTCTAAGCAAATCAATCAAACAAAAATCCCAATGAACAGCCGCGGTTCTCTCTCAATCTTGTCATTCGGCAGCAATCCCTTTCTGTGTTTTCAGTGCTTTCTGTGAGAAAATATTATTCGTTTGCGTTTCCTCGAACCTGCAACCCTAAACTTCGTGCCTTCTTTACTTTGTGGCAAAAAAGCCAAAACAAAAAACCCCTCATGTTTCCATGAAGGGTTTCTAAAAGAAGGCGGTGACATACTCTCCCACAAATTGCAGTACCATCTGCGCAGGCGGGCTTAACTTCTCTGTTCGGAATGGGAAGAGGTGAGCCCCGCCGC
>JAUXNR010000800.1 GCA_030682755.1 Flavobacterium sp. | reverse complement strand
GAGCTCTTCTCACTTTACCTCTTTGGTTCAATTCAATTTTTTGTAAAGCCGGCATGTTGATTGGGAAAATTCTTTCTACACCAACAGCTCCTGACATTTTACGGATGGTGAACGTTTCTGTAGCACCAGAACCTCTTCTTTGGATTACAACTCCTTTGAAGAACTGAGTTCTTGTTTTTTCACCCTCTTTAATTTCATAATACACAGTGATTGTATCACCTGCTCCGAATTCCGGAAAGTCTTTTTTTGTAACAAATTCGTCTTGAACGAATTTCATTAAATCTGCCATAACAATTAAGTTAAAATAATGATTATCAGAGCAACGTACACGATTTTCGTCAGAGGTTGGTCCAAATGTGGGTGCAAAGATAATAAAATGTTGAATACTACAACAATTGTAGTGAAATTATTTATTTGAGAGTATCAATAACTGACTCATTATCTCATCCTCTTTGACTGAAAAGGACTTTTGATTACGGATACATTCATACACTTCATCAAATAAACCATTAAAATTTCCTTTTTGAGATGGAACTCGCTCAGTAATTACATTGTTATTTTCATCAACATAAGTCAATTTCCCTTCTTTATTTTTCAATTCCAATCCAAAATCAGGATGATCGGGAGCCATTCCTGACATCAATTGATTTTCTTGTTCGTCACAAAATTCTTTGATAAAGCTTCCTTTCGTGCCGTGAATAACAATTCCCGGTTGAGCATCCAGTACATGTAAGCTCACTGTTACAGAAACATTCACTTGATTTGGAAATAGAAGTTGCACAAAAGCATAATCATCCACCAACGTACCTTCGCGATATTTTCCTTTTTGTACAAAATAGCGTTCGGGTTTGCCGAAGATAGAAATCGCTTGATCAATTAAATGAGCACCTAAATCATATAAAATTCCGCTGGCAGGGATAGTAGTTTCCTTGAAACTTTTGTTACTAATCTGTGGACGAAAACGGTCAAAACGCAAATGAATTTCAACAATATTGCCTAATTTTCTTGATTTTATAATTTCTTTTGCTGCACAAATATCACTGCTCCATCGCCGGTTTTGATAGACTAAAAGTTGCTTGTTAACCGATTTTGCAATTTTCATCAATTCTAAAAATTCTTCCGGTGTTGCAGTCGCCGGTTTTTCTAATAAGATATGTTTCTGAGCTAACAAACATTGTTTTGCCAAATTAAAATGTGTGTTATTTGGTGTATTGACCACCACTAATTCAATTGACTCATCAGCCAAAAGTTCTTCTAACGAAGTATAAGTTTTCACATCCGGAAAATCATGCTTTGCTTTTTGATTATTTCGTTCTAAAACAGCATACAATTCAAAACCTTCATTTGTCGCTAAAAAAGGAGCGTGAAAAATTTTTCCTGACATACCATAGGCTAAAAGGGCTGTTTTGATGGAATTCATGATTTTATGTAGAATTTTTATTCTTTCGATTCAAAGAAATTGTTTTTTTTGGTAGTAGCCAAAGCTAAAGTTAGGTATTTTATTAAAAAGACTTTTTGACGAACAAAGATATCAAATACCCTTAATTTATTTTTTTCAAACGTAACAGTATTTTTGTTACTGCTTTTAAATCTTTTTATAATAACAACGCAACCTTTTATATATTTTTTATACTATAGAGAAAGAAGACTTACTTTTTACCGGTAAATAAATCAAGTTTACAAAAAAATAAAATCATTTTGGATTTAGAAGCAATTATAGTTGGATGTAAAAAACAAAACCGTGAAGCACAAAAAATGCTTTATGAATGTTTTAAAAAAACTTTGTTTCAAAGTTGCCTGAACTATTCAGGAAACTATGAAGAAGCTGAGGATTTGTTGCATGATGCCTTTATAGAAATAGTTACTTCTATTGATTCCTATAAATGTAAAGGAAGTTTTGAAGGTTGGATGAAACGGATTGTTATCAATAAAGCGATAACGCATTTCAAGTCTAAACCTAAAACGGAACTCATTGAAAAAACACCTGCTATTGCTGACGAGCAATTGGATAATATAACCTATACCAATTTATTGGAAGATATTTTGAATTCTATTCATGAACTTCCGGATCAATATCAAATGGTTTTTAGTTTATATGAGTTAGACAATTATTCTCACAAGGAAATAGCTACAATGCTCTCCATTTCAGAGAGTACATCAAAATCAAATTTGCACAGAGCAAAAGCCATATTGAAATTAAAATTGGCAGAAAAAAACATCACTAAAAAAGTATCAAATGGAATCTAATCAGGAATTTGAAAAATATATTAAAGATTCTTTATCTAATTTGGATAAGGAACCACGCACTGAAGTTTGGGATAAAATTGAAACAACCCTAAATTCTAAAAAAAAGAGAAGAATAGTTCCTTTTATTTTTTTTAGTCTCGGAGTAGCAGTTTTAGTTTTGTTTTATGTAGGCTATCAATTTTATGATGACGAAACTTCTAAAACTGGTTTAGACAGCAATACAGCACTTGATAGTTTGCAACTAAATTTACTTAAATACAAGAACAATTCTGTTTCAAATAATGAGAACAACACTTTTCAAATCGATAGTTTGAGCGATGAAAATGCAACAATTGATATCAATTATTCAACCTCCACAGATTTATATCAAAGCAATGTTGTAGTTCAAAATGATGATACAAGTTCAATTAAAATAAATGGTTCAAATACAAAAAAAACAATCCATTCAGGTGTAAGAACAAACAATAATGTTCAATCTGAATCAAACAATTTATTGAATAACTCAAATAAAAACACGTCTAGAATTACATCAGATAAGGATACAAAAGAACTTATGGTTTCTGATAAATACAATCAGGATTTCGATTCTTTGGATTATAAAAATTCTACTTCGGGTAATGAAATTAAGATTGAAGATTCGTTAACAGCAACTTTACTTGCTGAATTGGATATTCAGATTAAAGAAAAAGAAGAGGAAAAAACAAAAGACAGTAGCGTTGATGAAAAACGAAATTGGTCCATTTCAGTTTTTGCTGCTCCAACTTTTTTTGGATCGGTTTCAAATAATTCCATACTTGATAAAAATACAGATAAAAACAATGATAGTTCAAAAATGATGTGGAGTTATGGTGGTTATTTTAATATTGATAGTACCGATAAACTTGGAATGCGTCTTGGTTTGGTTCATTCAAAAGTTGAAGTTACTACTGCTGCTATTCCAATCTATCAACCATCAAATGAAGTGACATTGTTTAATCAATTCTCAAATCTTAAATTGAATAATGGGATTTCCAATCAAGACATTGCGGATAATTTTCCCAACGAACAAGAAATAAATATGGTCACGTCATTGACTTTTAATGAGTTTCTATTTGATGTTAGGTACCGGCTTTATGAGAGTAAATTTACTGTTGATGGTTTTGGCGGTTTTGGTTTTGTCATGATTTCACAAAATCAAGTAAAAGCAGTAGGTGCTCTTAATAACAGCTTAAAAATAGGAAGTTTATCAAGTTTTGACTCATTAATTTTCAGTGCAAATCTAGGCGTATTGTCTTCGTATCCCATAACAAAAAACACTAAAGTTTTTATAAATCCTTCTTTTGGTTACCAATTCACAGAATTGAAATCGTATTCCTTTATGATTAAAAGTGGGATGACTTTTTATTTTAATTAAAAAAACAAAAAAACAGAACCTAAAAATTGCTAATAAATTAAACAAAAAAATTATGAAAAAGACAACACATTACTTATTTTTATTACTTGTAACACTTTTTTGTGTTTCATGTGAAAACGAGCCGGTTGATACAAAATTTGACCCAAGTTTATTGGTTTCCAAAAACTCCGATATCATTGAAGGTATGTTAAAA
>JAUXNR010000786.1 GCA_030682755.1 Flavobacterium sp. | reverse complement strand
GTTAATTTTATCTTCAATAGAAGGACAATATCTTGGTCCCGTACTCTGAATTCTTCCGTTAAACATTGGTGAACGATCAAAACCTTCACGCAATAAATCGTGTACGGTTTCTGAGGTATACGTCATCCAACACGATTTTTGGAATTGTAACGGCTTAGAACTTTCAAGATAAGAAAACTTATGAGGAATATCATCCCCTTTTTCTTCTCTCATTTTAGAATAGTCTAACGAACGCCCGTCAACTCTTGGTGGCGTTCCTGTTTTCATTCTTCCGGAGGTAAACCCAATTTTAACCAGGTCTTCTGTGATTCCAAACGCCGCACCTTCTCCTGCTCTACCACCTCCGAATTGCTTTTCGCCAATATGAATCAGACCATTTAAAAATGTTCCGTTGGTTAGCACAACCGTTTTAGATCTTATTTCAATTCCAAGTGAAGTTCTAATACCTTTAATTTGATTGTTTTCAATAATTAGACCCGCTACCATCTCCTGATAAAAATCAAGATTTGGGGTTCGTTCTAACATCAAACGCCATTCTTCAGCAAACCGCATTCTGTCACTTTGAACTCTTGGCGACCACATTGCAGGACCCTTTGATTTATTAAGCATTTTGAATTGAATGGCTGTCTTGTCAGACACCAGTCCGGAATACCCACCTAATGCATCTATCTCACGAACAATTTGTCCTTTTGCAATTCCGCCCATGGCAGGATTACAAGACATTTGTCCGATGGTTTGCAAATTCATAGTCACCAATAAGGTTTTTGAACCCATGTTTGCAGCGGCGGCGGCGGCTTCTGAACCTGCATGACCTGCACCTACCACAATAACATCATATTTATCTTGAAACATCTTCCTCTTCTTATTTAAAAATTTTGGTGCTATTTAGTGTTTTGTTCCACGTGGAACATTGCGATTTTTTCATCTTCTTTAGACCTCATTCTTTTTTGATCCTTAACCGTCTTATCTTTAAAACCACAATAATGAAGTACACCATGTGCCATTACTCTTTTTAACTCCTCTTCAAAAGAAACATTAAATTCGGCTGCATTTTCTACAACACGTTCAATGGATATGAAAATATCTCCGTGTAATATATTTCCTATTGTGTAATCAAAGCTAATAATATCAGTTAAAGTGTCATGATTAAGATAGTCAACATTGATTTTGTGCAAGTATTCATCATCACAAAAAATATAATTGATATCACCTATTGTTTTCTCTTCTGATAGAACAACTTGAGTTAACCAACTTTTAAAAGCTCGTTCTGAAGGAAGTTTAAAATCGATTTCGTAATGAAAGCTAATCATTCTTTTTAAAATAGTCTTGTACTTTTTGATTAAAACCGGGTCGCAAAGGTAATGTTTGTCTGTTTAATATCTCAACACTATTTAAATATTCTTGTAATTCAGGAGAAATGGGTTTTGAGCCTGAATTAAAAGTGTTTTTGTTAGTTTGTGATTCACGCTTATCATCTTCGTTTTGTTCTTGCAATGCTTTTTCCAACTTCAGCATTTCATATTTGATATTTAACATGCGTTGCAATACTTCGTTTTTGAATCCTTTGTTCAAGAGTTGTTTTTCAGCGTCTTTCATCTGATCAATCACGCGTTGACCTTCCGGAGTAAGTCCACGCTTCTGAAGAGCATCTTGCAATTGTTCTCGCAATCTTCTTTGTTCTTTGTAAATTTCCATAAGCTCTTTTGCATTTTCTTCACCATCGCCACTACCTTGACCACCTTTGCCTTCACTACCTGGTTTTTCTCCTTTTTTCTCACCTTTTTCACCTTCTTTTCCATCGCCGGATTTATCGCCTTTTTCCATACCTTCCTTCACCTTTTCTCCTAAACCTTGTTGCTTTTGAATAATATCAGGAAGCTGTCCACTACCACCTTGTCCCGGTTTTGGCATTCCTTTTCCGGAGCCAGAAGATTGCATCTGCATTTGCATGGAATTTAAAACATCACTTAAAAAATCAGCCAAACGATTTGCGGCAGAAATGGTATATTGTTGATGTGATACCCCTCTTGAAATTATTGCTTCTGCAAGGTTTTCTAGTGATTTATCTACGTTATAATGAACGTTTCCTATTTCTTCGGTAATCCGCTCCGTTATCATTGGATTTCTTAAAGACATAGCAAACAAACTATCGTCAACATGTTTGAACTGTTGTTTTAAGTCTTGTTGTTTCTTGAGGTTAAAATTATAAGACGGTGCACCTTTTTTTAATCCCTTAAATTGCTTCATCAAATCTTCTTGCGAAAACGAAAAAGCTAAAAGATTGTCCAGAATTTGACGCATCATTTTGACATCTTCTTCCAGTTGTTCCATTTGTCCGCCTGACATGCCAGACATCATGCTTTGACTCATCTGCTTCATCTTTTCTGCCGCCTTTTTTTGCTTTGGTTTGGCGTTTTCTTTCTTTTCTTTTTGAAGTTCCTCAGCCGCTTTCTTCATGTCATCCTTGATGCTCTTTTCTTGGTTTTCATCAGAAGGAATATCCATTGGACTTTTTAATTCCTTATTGTCTTTATCTAACTGACGAAGTTCTTCCTGAATTTTATCAAATTCTTTATTTAACTCATTTTGATTTGCTTCTTTATTCTGATTGTCGTCATTAGAAAGTTTCTCTTGTTTGTCTGCCAATTTATCCAACTTTGAAGCTAACTGTTCTGCTTTCTTTTCAACATAATACCGTTTGGTCAATTCAACCAACTGCTCTAGATTCTTCATTTGGTTTTTAGAGCTTTGTTTGAATTTATCCATTTTATCAAACAATTGCTCCTCTTCCAATTTCTCAGAAAGTTTTTGAAGTTCCTCTAAAAGTTTTTGGTTTTCATCTGCTTCTTTTTGAGCGTTTTCCATTCTTTTTTCCAACTGCTCTTTATTCGGGTCGTTTTCTGATTTAAAGTCTTTTAAATTGTCCTCAAGTTTCTTAGAAAACTCTTTCATCATTTGTTCTTGCTGTTTTTGACGCTTGATGAAATCATTAATTTTTTGTTGGTCTTTAAAGTTTAATTCTTTATTTTCTTTTCCAAGTTTTTTTAATTGATCAAGTTCTGATAATTGCTTGTCTTGATTTTTAATTGATTTTGAAAGTCCTTTAATATTATCATTTTGTTGTTGCAACAATTGATCTTTCTGTTCGTCTTGAGTAGCTAAACGGTCCGAAAAAACTAAAGATTTAGAACTTTTAAAATTGTGAATGGCATCATTGTCAAAAATTTCAAAATAATAATCATACGAAACACCTTCTTCTAAATTTAAATTGGAAGGAAATGTAAATATAAATTGGTCAAACACGTCATTATTAATCTTTAAAGCAGCTTTTTTTGCCGCTTGAGGCTTATCCTTCGGGTAATAAACAATTTGTAGTTTAGTAAGCCCATAATCATCTGAAACCTGACCAATCAGAACATCTTTTCCTGATTTTAAACTATCAGGAGCCTTTGCTACCGTAATGGAAGGATACTGGTCTTTAATGGTTGCAATTTGATAATTTAGCTTTTCGTGGTGTTTGCTGTTTTTATTAGACGTAAGTATTTGATATTCTGTATTTTGAACAATTGTTCTATTAAACTGATATTCATTATTGGCAAAGATAAAAGGGCTCATTTTCTGAAAATCAAACCACTCCACCAAACTTGTTGCATTAGAATTTACTTTCCAAGTTACTCTCGTACCTTCAGGAACAACAGCGTTTCCGGAACCTTTTACTGTTTCAGATTTTCTGTTTAAATAGCCCGGAAATTGTAAAAGCATTTCAAAATTAACAATGGAAGGCACTTCGATAATTTGTAATTGAAAATCTTGTGAAACCACGGTATTTGCTTCAACATGAAAAGAAACATTACTTTTTAAATTACTGAAACGGTATTCAAATTCACCCGGTTTTGAAGATTCCATAAAATACCTTTCGTCTCCAATAGCAATCATGGCGTTTTCAGGAACAATTTTTCCTTCTGTTTTGATTTTTAATATGAAATCTGATCCTTGTTCTGCTTGTAATTGATTGTTCAACACTTTAAAGGAAAAAGGTGCCGGTGGTGTGAATTTTTCATTATAACGAACCACCCTATTCATACTTTCTGAAAGCATATTTGAATTGCCGGAAATAACAAAAAAAGCCACCAAAAGCAAGGGAACAATTGCCCAAGGAAGGTACTTAATATTCTTTTTAAAATTAATTGCATTGCCAAAAGGAACAGGTTGTAACGACGTTGCTTTTTGGTCAATCGATGCTAAAAGCAATTCAGATTGCACGGGATGTGATGAAAGTTGTAAAAAATTGGTTAGCTTATCGCTTACTTCTGAAAAATGATTTCCAATAATTTCTGATGCTTGATTGTAATCAATTCCTTTTTGGAGTTTGAATAATTTAAAAAGAGGAAAAACAATAAATCGACATAATAAAAAAACCTCAACCGCTATGAAAGTCCAGAATAAAAGAGTTCTGCCAATGGGATTTAACCACAAAAAATATTCAACCAACAGCGTAAATAGAAAATATAACAAACCTAATCCAACAAAGAAAATTAATCCTTTGAGCAATTCATTTGTATAAAACTTTTTGATAAAGTCTTCTAATTTCTGGTATATCAGCGTTTTTGTTTCCAATTGATCACGTACTAGTTTATTAACTTATAAAAGTACACTTTTATTTTTTAGGCAAAAGTTAAAA
>JAUXNR010000160.1 GCA_030682755.1 Flavobacterium sp. | reverse complement strand
TTTTGCAACAGACAGCGTTACGCCTCCAATTTCCAATAACATTATCAAACTTGTTGAATCAAGCATTGACAAGCGGTATGTGGAAATTAAGAATTTAAATAATGTAAAATACAGAGCATCCTACAGCCAAATTATTGACGAACGATTCAAACCTATAGGTATTTTAAATTTACCTTATATTGAAGATGATGAATATTATGAAAGAGAGACACAACGTTTCTTAATCAATTTAGCACAGGTTTATGTGTTAATGTTTATTGTCGCATTTGTTTTGGCTTATTTCCTATCAAGCTACATTACAAAATCAATAAAAAATATTTCAGATAGAATCACAATTACTCGTTTAAACAGAAGGAATGAAAAAATTGATCAATCTGCCGCAAGTTCAGAAATTCAATTGTTGGTTAATGCATACAATAGTATGATTGACGAGTTGGAAGAAAGTGCTGTAAAATTAGCCCAAAGTGAACGTGAAGAAGCTTGGCGGGAAATGGCAAAACAAGTGGCTCATGAAATTAAAAATCCATTGACACCTATGCGTTTGACCGTTCAGAGTTTTCAAAGAAAGTTTGACCCAACTGACCCTGAAATCAATTTAAAGCTTGATGATTATACCAAGACGCTTTTGCAACAAATTGACACGATGAGTTCTGTTGCAAATGCCTTTTCAAATTTTGCATCAATGCCGGCTCAACAAAATGACACCATTAATGTGGTGAAAATTATTAGATTGGCACTTGAAATTTTCAATGAGAGTTATATACAATTTGAATCTTCAGAAGAAGAAATAATTGCTAAAATGGATAGAACGCAACTAATCAGAGTCATTACGAATTTGGTGAAAAATGCAATTCAAGCAATACCGCAATCAATGGAAAACCCCAAAGTGATTGTTGCTGTGACAAAAGAGAATCATAGTTTTAAAATTACTGTTCAAGACAACGGAATAGGCATTTCAAAAGAACAACAAGAATTTATTTTTGAACCAAAATTCACAACCAAATCCAGCGGAATGGGACTTGGACTGGGAATTATAAAAAAGATAATTGAAAATTATAACGGAACAATTTCATTTACTTCTCAACAGCATGTTGGAACACTTTTTACTGTAATTTTTCCAATTAACACTAACGAATAAATCAAAGAATCATGAATTTTGAAAATTTACTACTTGAAAAAGAAAACGGTATAACTACAATAACAATTAACCGTCCAACCAAATTAAACGCATTAAACAAAGCCACGATTGAAGAACTTCATCAAGCTTTTGATGCAGAAGATAAAGACAACTCAACCCGAGCAATTATCATTACCGGAAGCGGTGAAAAAGCTTTTGTAGCCGGAGCTGATATTTCAGAGTTTGCACATTTTTCTGTGGAAGAAGGCGGAAATTTAGCCGCAAAAGGTCAAGAAATGTTGTTTGATTTTGTTGAAAATTTATCTACTCCCGTCATTGCTGCCGTAAACGGATTTGCTCTTGGCGGCGGACTGGAATTAGCCATGTCTGCTCATTTCAGAATTGCTTCAGACAATGCCAAAATGGGTTTGCCTGAAGTAACTTTAGGTGTAATTCCCGGTTATGGCGGAACACAACGTTTGCCACAATTAGTCGGAAAAGGACGTGCGATGGAAATGATTATGACTGCAACAATGATTGATGCAGAAACAGCAAAAAATTATGGCCTAGTGAATCACGTTGTTCCACAAGCAGAATTATTGGAATTTACCAAAGGAATTGCTTCAAAAATTGCTAAAAATTCTCCAGTTGCTATTTCAAATGCAATTCAGGCTGTTAATGCCAATTTTAAAGACGGTGTAAATGGTTATGAAATAGAAATTAAAAACTTCGGAAAATCATTTGGGACAGCAGATTTTAAAGAAGGAACAACAGCATTTTTAGAGAAAAGAAAAGCGGATTTTAAAGGAGAATAAACAATTAGAAAGCTTAAAAATTATTTTCAAATATCATATTATTATAATTATTTGATATTGTAATATCATTTTATTATGTTTTGTGTCTTAACATAGTATGGAATAATCTGAAATTGACGCTTATGAAATAAAGTATAATCCAAATGTAAAAGTAAGATTCACAAAATCATTTACAGAAAGTTATCATCCCAAAACTACTCAGGTTATTCATAAAGAAAATTTTTGGGATTATTTACTGTAAAAAAGTAGTTTGAGGTTTAAAAATTTTGAATATTTTTCAGAATACACCTAAAATAAAAGACTTATTTAAGTTTTACAATGAAGCCGTCTCTAAGCTAGAGACGGCTTTTTTGTTTTTGAACTACAATACTTCTTACAAATTCGCAAAGAAGTCATTTCCTTTATCATCCGTAATGATAAACGCCGGAAAGTCTTTGATGGTGATTTTTCGAACTGCTTCCATGCCCAATTCTTCAAAGTCAACAACTTCAACAGATAGAATGTTTTCTTTAGCGAGAATTGCAGCCGGACCTCCAATGGAACCTAAATAGAAGCCGCCATATTTTTGACAAGCATTTCGAACTTCATCGGTGCGGTTTCCTTTGGCCAGCATAATCATGCTGCCACCGTGTTTTTGAAATTCTTCCACATAAACGTCCATTCTGCCTGCTGTGGTTGGACCGAAACTTCCTGATGGCATTCCTTCGGGTGTTTTGGCCGGACCTGCATAATACACCGGATGGTTTTTGAAATAGTCCGGCATAGGTTTACCGGCATCTAATAATTCCTTGATTTTTGCATGAGCGATATCTCGGGCTACGATTAATGTTCCGTTTAATTTCAATCGGGTTTTGATGGGGTATTTTGATAATTCAGCCAAAATTTCTTTCATCGGACGATTCAAATCAACAGTAACCGGTTCTTCTAAATGCGGAGCTGTTTCCGGTAAAAATCGTTTTGGATTGGTTTCCAATTGTTCTACAAAAATACCGTCTTTGGTGATTTTCCCCTTGATATTTCTATCTGCAGAACAGGAAACACCCATGCCAACCGGACAAGAAGCCGCGTGACGTGGCAAACGAATCACACGAACATCATGAGTTAAATATTTTCCGCCAAATTGAGCACCAATGGCACTTTCTTGGCAAATTTGTTGCACGCGTTTTTCCCATTCCAAATCTCTGAAAGCCTGCCCGGCCATGTTTCCGGTGGTGGGCAAATGGTCAAAATAACCGGCTGATGCTTTTTTTACAGCGGCTAAATTTGCTTCTGCAGACGTCCCGCCAATTACTAAAGCCAAATGATAGGGCGGACAAGCAGAAGTGCCTAAATCCATGATACGTTCTCGAACAAAAGTCTCTAATGATTTTTCATTTAACAAGGATTTTGTTTTTTGATATAAGAACGTTTTGTTGGCAGAACCTCCACCTTTTGCTAAAAATAAAAATTCGTAGGAGTTTCCTTTTTTGGCATAAATATCAATCTGGGCCGGTAAGTTGGAGCCTGAGTTTTTTTCTTCAAACATCGAAATCGGAACAATTTGAGAATAACGCAAATTCCTTTTTTGATAGGTATTAAAAATCCCTCTTGAAAGCCATTCGCCATCATCAGCACCGGTGTACACATTTTCACCTTTTTTTGCCATAACGATAGCCGTTCCGGTATCTTGACAAGAAGGCAATTGCCCTTCAACCGCCACAACGGCATTTTGCAAAAGGTTGTATGCCACAAAACGATCGTTGTCGGTCGCTTCCGGATCGTCAATTATTTTTCGTAATTTTTCCAAATGCGAAGACCGCAGCATAAACGACACATCGCTCAAAGCTTCTTCGGCCAATAAGGCAATTCCTTGTGGGTCAATGGTCAACACTTCGCGGTTGCCATGTGTTTCAACTTTTACAAAATCGGAAGTAATTTTTCTATATTCGGTGTCGTCTTTTAGAATGGGATATGCGTCTTGGTATATAAAATCCATAGTTGTAGTTTTAAAGTGTAAAGTTACCATTTTTGTGGGATTTGAAAAATGTAATTAAACGAAACTTGAATTGCATAATTCATTTTTAACTCCCAAACATTTGTTTACCTTTGCTTTTTTAAAATTAAGCTTCTCACTATGTTACAAATAGCCGTTATTCGGGAAAATAGAGATCAAGTTATCGCTGCTTTGGCGAAACGAAATATGGATGCCGTTACTTTGGTAGATACCGTTTTAGATTTAGATGAAAAACGTCGAGCTACTCAAGTGGCTTTAGACAACGTTTTGGCAGAGTCAAATTTGTTATCCAAAGAAATTGGTGATTTGATGAAATCGGGTCAAAAAGAACAAGCCACTGCTTTAAAGGAAAAATCTACTTCGTTTAAAGAGCAAACAGCTCAATTGAAAGAAGCCTTAGAAAAATATACTACTGCTTTGGCAGAAGAATTGTATAAAATTCCAAATACTCCGGCTGCTATTGTTCCTGAAGGAAAAACTCCAGAAGATAACCTGACTGTTTTTGAGGCGGGCGAAATTCCTAAACTTCATGAAGGAGCCTTACCGCATTGGGATTTGGTAAAAAAATACGACATTATTGATTTTGAGTTAGGCGTAAAAATCACCGGAGCAGGTTTCCCGGTTTATAAAGGCAAAGGAGCTCGTTTGCAAAGAGCTTTAATTGCTTATTTTTTAGATAAAAATACAGAAGCCGGATATGTTGAATACCAAGTGCCACATTTAGTGAATGAAGCGTCGGGTTTTGGAACAGGACAGTTACCTGATAAAGAAGGTCAGATGTATCATGTTGGTGTTGATGATTTGTATTTGATTCCAACGGCTGAGGTTCCGGTAACCAACTTGTTTCGCGATGTGATTTTAAATGAAAACGAATTGCCAGTTTTGTGTACAGGTTATACACCGTGTTTCCGTCGTGAAGCCGGATCTTATGGAGCTCACGTTCGTGGTTTAAACCGTTTGCACCAATTTGACAAAGTAGAAATTGTTCGCATTGAACATCCTGATAAATCGTATGAAGCGTTAGAAGGTATGGTAGACCACGTAAAAACTTTGTTAGACGAGTTAAAATTACCGTATCGCATTCTTCGTTTGTGTGGCGGTGATATGGGCTTTACTTCTTCTTTAACCTATGATTTTGAAGTATTTTCAACTGCTCAAGAC
>JAUXNR010000767.1 GCA_030682755.1 Flavobacterium sp. | reverse complement strand
TTTTAATCAATGTGTTTTTGATATGAGTGAAGCAATAAAAATTAATAAAGATGCAAATTCATTATATTATCGTGGACTTTCTTATTTAAAATTGGGAAAAAATGAATTAGCTTGTAAAGATTTGATAAGTTCGGGAGAAATGGGGAAAAAAGACGCTTACTATGAAATTAATAAATATTGTAAATAATAAATGAATTTGCTATCAGCCGTTTCCAAAAATGATAAATTTTAGATTTTTTTAAATTTAGTTTTGACTTACTTAATCCGCCATTTATGAAAACTGCGAAATGAAATCAGAAAATAGAATATAGATATTAGAATTTTGAAATTAAAAAACCATTAAGGTTAAAAAATATGAACCAAGTACAACCACATTCCCTTTTCACCGATTTTGACATCGCCTTATTCAAAGCCGGAAAACATTTTAGATTATACGAAAAATTAGGAGCTCATCTTATCGAGGTCAACGGCGTAAAAGGCGTTTATTTTGCCGTTTGGGCTCCGTCGGCACGATCAGTTTCGGTGGTAGGCGATTTTAATTTCTGGATTCAGGGCGAACATCAATTGCATGTGCGTTGGGATGCTTCCGGAATTTGGGAAGGATTTATTCCCGGTGTCGATAAAGGAACAAACTATAAATATAAAATTCAATCCAATAACAACGGCATCATTACTGAAAAAGCTGATCCATTTGCCTTGTATTGTCAAAAACCACCGGAAACAGCTTCGGTCATTTGGGATTTGGAATACAAATGGAAAGACAAAAAATGGATGGATACCCGAAAGGATAAAAATGGTTTAGACAAGCCGTATTCGGTATATGAAGTGCATTTGGGTTCATGGAAACGCAATTTAGAGCAAGATCGTTCGCTTACGTATTTAGAGTTAGCCGAAGAATTGGTTCGCTACGTCAAAGAAACCGGTTTCACACACGTGGAATTTATGCCAATTATGGAATATCCGTACGATCCGTCGTGGGGTTATCAGTTGGTAGGCTATTTTGCACCAACTTCTCGATTTGGAAAACCGCAGGATTTTATGTTTTTGGTGGATAAATTACACCAGGCTGGAATTGGCGTGATTTTAGACTGGGTTCCGTCGCATTTTCCGGACGATGCTCACGGTTTAGGATTTTTTGACGGTTCAAATTTATACGAACATCCCGATCGACGAAAAGGGTATCATCCTGATTGGAAAAGTTTAGTTTTTAATTATGGAAGAAATGAAGTGCGTTCGTTTTTGATTTCCAATGCGTTATTTTGGTTGGATTATTATCATGCGGATGGACTTCGAGTAGATGCCGTTGCTTCGATGTTGTATTTGGATTATTCCAGAAAAGAAGGGGAGTGGGAACCGAATATTTTTGGCGGAAGAGAAAATTTGGACACCATCAGTTTCTTAAAAGATTTTAATGAAGCGGTTTATTCTAATTATGAAGGAGTGCAGACGATTGCAGAAGAAAGTACGTCGTTTCCAATGGTTTCCAGACCAACATCCGTTGGCGGATTAGGATTTGGAATGAAATGGATGATGGGATGGATGCACGACACACTTGAATATTTTAAAAGAGAATCGATTTATCGAAAATACCATCAAAATGATTTGACTTTTTCGATGACGTATGCGTTTTCTGAAAACTTTATGTTGCCACTTTCGCACGACGAAGTAGTTTACGGCAAAAAATCTATTTTAGGACGAATGACAGGCGACGAATGGCAGCAATTTGCCAATTTGCGACTGCTTTACGGTTATATGTTCACGCATCCGGGTGGAAATTTATTGTTTATGGGATGCGAATTCGGTCAGCGAGCCGAATGGAAATTTGACGGAAGTTTAGACTGGCATTTGCTCAATTACGGTTTTCACGACGGTATCAAAAAATGTATTTCCGATTTGAATGAATTGTATAAAACGAATCCCGCTTTATTTGAAAATCAATTTAGCCCCGAAGGTTTTGAATGGATCAATTATTCCGATCATCAAAATGCGGTGCTGAGTTTCATCCGAAAAGGAACAAATGAAAAAGAAAATTTAGTTGTAGTTTGTAATTTTACGCCGGTAGTGCGTCAGAAATATCGAATCGGATTACCATCCAAAGGAAAATTAACTGAAATTTTCAATACGGATAAAGTGGAATATGGCGGAAGTGGCATCAGCAACAAAAAAGCCATCAAAATAGAAAAAGAACAGTGGAATGGTCGAGATTTTTCGGCAGAATTGACTTTGCCACCGTTGGGTGTTACTGTTTTTAAAATTTCTTTGAAGTAATAATAAATCAGTTATTGTTTCTAAATTTAGAAACTTATTGTATATTTGTATATCTTTTAAAGCCGAAATCAGTTAATGAAGTATTTTGAAACACGATTCTTAGAAGAAGCTGACGAGTTCATTTCAGGACTCGACTCTAAAACTATCAAAAAAATATTTTATAACATTGACCTTGCTGAACAGACCAATGACCCAAAACTTTTAAAGAAACTTCAAAATGATATTTGGGAGTTTCGGTCAAAATTTGCAGGACTTCAAATAAGATTACTTGCTTTTTGGGATAAAACGGATAATAAAGAAACTTTGGTAATTGCAACGCACGGGTTTATAAAAAAGGTTGACAAAGTTCCAAAAAACGAAATCGACCGTGCAATAAGAATTAGAAACAACTATTTTGAAAATAAATTAA
>JAUXNR010000766.1 GCA_030682755.1 Flavobacterium sp. | reverse complement strand
TCTGTCATACTGAACACTAATCGTCTGTCATGCTGAACACTAGTTATCTGTCATGCTGAACTCGTTTCAGCATCTCCTTCTATACTACTATCAATCCTCTGTCATGCTGAACTTGTTTCAGCATCTCATCCATACTACGATCAATCATCTGAATAGCTAAACTCGTTTCAGCATCTCAACCTACTTTTTCTCCTTCACCTTAAACACCTGATGATACTTCACCGTAACCACTTTATTACGCATCATGCCGGGTTTTACTTTTTGCATTTTCCCAAATACACGTTGCAGTTCAGCATCAATTGATGGATGGGCAACCCGCATTGCTTTCACTTGAGCACTACCATCTTTCTCAATCAGAAACTGTACAAACATTTTTTTGTCTTTGTCTTCCGGAGCGGCTTCTTTCGGATATTTAAAGTGTTTGTCAAAAAGAGCTTCCAATTGGGTGCTAAAACAGGTTCTGATTTCTTCTTCTGTGGCCAGTTTTTCACAACCGGGATACACCGGACTTTTTTCTAACACGACAAAAGGCACTTCAAAGTTGGCTTCTTCGTCATGGTCATCTCTAGGAATGGTTACGGCACTAACCACTTCAGAATAAGATACCTGCATGTTGTCTATGATGTAACTGTTATAATTTCTAACGAATTCGGTAATGGTTAACAGCGAATAGGTGAGTTGTTTCAAATCGCTTTCCTGATACAGGGAACTGTTAAAATCCGCTCGAATCTGATCTTTATAATCCAAAGACTTTCCGGTTTTGGAAGCGGTGGCATTAGGAGGGACAAATTCCATAAAGCGATTGGTCTTGCCTTTGTAAACAATTCGTTGTGAGGTGCCTTCAAAATAGGTATAGAGACTGACTTTGCCATATCCTACAAGTTTTAAAAAGACTTCTTCATTTTTCGTATAATTTAATTCCGTGTTGTCGGGTGTCCAAACCGGGGTTTTCCATATTTTTTGACGAACAAATTGCTGTTCCGGTGAAACGAACAATTTTTGCAATTGCTTGGTTGCTATTGTAATGGGACTATCGTTTAAATTGGTTTTTACCTCAATGCTTTCAAACGGTTCGTTCCAATTGCGGGAGGCGATATACGCATCTTTGGTAACGCCATCCAAGGTGGTATAGGTGCCTTTTGAAAAATTGGTTTGCCCTTGAAGTGCTACTACTGCCAAGAGAAAGAAAAGAAAAACGAATCGGTTCATGGGTGTTGTGATATTTATCCAGTGGCTAAAGATAGTAAAATAATGAAAATAGGCAGGAATCACTTATTAGTTCGTAACTTCCGAATCATTCCACCGTTGCTAATATTCAAGCACCATCACTATTTGTTTAAACATACGGATTTTAGGAAGGATTCGTCTGTCATGCTGAACTCGTCTCAGCATCTCTTTCTTTCTATACTACTATCGATCGCCTGTCATGCTGAACTTGTTTCAGCATCTCTTTCTTTCTATACTACTATCAATCGTCTGCCATGCTGAACTCGTCTCAGCATCTCTTACTTTCTATACTACTATTGATCGTCTGTCATGCTGAACTCGTTTCAGCATCTCAACCTTAAACTCTTAACCCTCTAACCCAATTTATTTATAATGAATAACTCGTTCCATAACATAATAATTCCCATCCACAACATCAAAATCATAATACTTTTCATCATTTAAAAACTTAGTCACAATCCAATTTCCATTTTTGTCATAAGAAATGAACGTTTTACTTTGTCTAAATTTTTCTCTTTTTTCATTCTTCTCCTTTTCTTTTTCTGAGTTGGAATTCGTTTTTCTGAAATCAAACGATTCAAATAACGTGTTATTTACAAAAGTATTTTTTTCAATTAATTGATTTGCTTCATCATAAAGCTTGGTAGTAACGATGCTTTTATCCTTTTCGGTTGTTTCTTCTTTGATAACATTGCCATTCGCATCATAATACCATTTGCTGTTGCCTTGATAGACCGTATTGATATAACTTAATTTTTCAACCAATTGCTTGTTTTCATTATACTTGTATTCATAGGTGTACTTTTTACCATAAAGCAGTCGTTCGTGTTTACTGATGTTGTCGCCTTCATAATACCAAAAAAATTCACCTTCCTTTTTCTGATTGAAGAATTCTACTTTTCGTTGTATTCTTCCTTTTTTATCATAAAATAAATGCTTGGTGTTCCCTAATCTGTATTCTTTATAGGATTCTAAAGTGTCTTCTTTGGAATGGTAGGTAAAAACAGTTTTACTTTGTGTGGTGTCTTTTGTTTTAGGATCAACATAATAGAGTGTTATTTTTGGGTAGTTGTTTTTAACGATAATGGTTTTGTTGTTGGTGTACCCTAAAAATGTACCGGCACTGTCGGTTTTGTAATGACTGATTTCTGCAGATTTAATTTTTTTAATGTCCTTAAATTCAGGTAATAGTGACTCCGGTCTGGGTTCAAAAGGTAATCGGAGATCATTTTGAGCCACTGAAATTGTAACACTCAGTAGCAAAAAGAGTACGGTTGTTTTTATCCTGTTTGTAGTAGTTGCCATCCTTTTAGGGTTACTTATTTTAATCAAGTTAAAGATATTCCGGCAGTAGAAGACTTTCAAGAATAGCATCGCAAAAATACAACTTTTTTCAAAAGACACGTAAACTCATTGTAAATCACTGACCTGTTGGTGAAACCATAGCGTCGGTTTTGTTCCCTGTTTTCGATATAGGTGTAGCCAATTGGTTCATGTACTACCTGATTTTGTTTCCCCCAATTTGCCCAGGCGTGTTGAATAAGAAAAAAAGAAATATCACCCTTAACCCTTTTAAACTCTTAAACCCTTAAACCCTTAAACTCTTAACCTACCTAATAAACCCCTGCATCTCCTCCTCAATATTCACCCGTAGCTGTTTCAATTTCAACGCATACGCCTCCAATTGTATTTCCTGTTCCGTTTTGGGTACCCATTTTTTA
Source organism: Flavobacterium sp. (assembly GCA_030682755.1). Lineage (GTDB taxonomy): Bacteria > Bacteroidota > Bacteroidia > Flavobacteriales > Flavobacteriaceae > Flavobacterium. Next base: position 495 of record JAUXNR010000766.1, on the reverse strand, counting down.
ACCGGTAGCGGTTTCCCTTCACTGTCAACGGATACAAAAACGATGACACAATGCGTTTTTTTTGTGAAAGATTCTTCGTTGAATTTTCTGGAGTACACATCAATGGCAATGTGAATACTCGTAGTTCCCGTTAAAATAATATACGCCTCCAACTTCACCAAATCACCAATGTTGATGGGTTTGTAAAAACGAATACCACCCACATATACGGTTACGCAATAGGTCTCCGCCCAAGTTCGGGCACAGGTGTAGGCTGTTTGGTCTATCCATTTCATTACGGCACCGCCATGGACTTTACCGCCAAAGTTTATATCTGTGGGTTCACTGATAAATTGAAAGGTTATTTTGTGGTTTTGTTTCATGGGGATGGGCGTAAAGGGTTATGGTAAAGGAATGTAGGTAAAGATAAGGAATTTTATTTTTTTTAATGGCAATCAATCAAATAGGTCACAAAACTCTTTGGCAGTTTAATTGTTAAAATCTTAATTAAATAAT
>JAUXNR010000758.1 GCA_030682755.1 Flavobacterium sp. | reverse complement strand
AAGAAATTATAGGAAGTTTCAAATAATCTCTATGATATGTTGCTAAATTCTGCAAAGCTTCTAAGCAATTATCAACAAGAATTGTCCTATCATCTAAATAGTATTCTTTTTCATCAATCAACACAAACATTGCTCCCTTTTCTAATGCTTCTTTAGCAAAAGTATTTGCATTAAAATTTTCGCCTTTTAAGGCAACAAAAAAAGAGTTCTTTTCAATTTTTCTAGTGTCAATTGAAACAGAACTTGTTTTTAAAAACAGCGTATGAATTTGATTTATTTCCATAAATTTTTAAAAAGCAAAAAGCCCTAAAAGGGCTTTTTGAAAATATATCTTTAATTTATTACTTGCTATTAGGTCTTCCTCTTGCAGTTTTCTTTGTAGTTTTTGGCCCTACTTTAGACATTGCACATCTAAATCCAATATCATCTGTTGCCATATCCTGCGGGAAGAATCTTCTTTGTGAAGGATCTAACCAATAAGCTCTATCTCTCCATGATCCACCTTTATAAACTCTAACATTATCATCAATCAAAGTTGATCTTTTTGAAGAACGGTCATACTTTCTTGACATAACACCTGAGCTATCAACAGAAACTTTGTGTTGAGGAGAGTCATACATTCTTTTTTCGTTCTTTCCTGGCTCATCATCTTCTTCAGAATTACCAAAATCAAAATAACGAGTTGACTGTTTGTCACCATCTCTATAATTTCTATTATCACTCTTATCAAAGTTTTGTCTTAAATAAGTTTCTTGCTCATCAACAGGTACTTGGGCAATCTGTCCAGGGAAATTTCTAGCAATGATTTTACCGTTAGCCAAAGTGTCATATGTGATATTATCTGCTGTAACTACTTCAACTTTTCCGTCTTCTCCAATTTTATTTTTGGTGTAAACATTACCTCTGTAGTAGTTGAAATCATTTGCTTCATCATCAACAATTGGACGATAAACATCGGCAACCCACTCGTTAACGTTACCTGCCATGTCATATAACCCAAAATCATTTGGAGGATATGATTTTACAATTTGTGTAATATCAGCACCATCATCAGACCAGCCTGCAATTCCGCCGTAATCACCTTTTCCTTGTTTGAAGTTAGCCAATTGATCACCTCTAACTTGACGCTTTCCAGATCTTGTATAACTTCCTGACCAAGGATATTTTTTCTGCCCTTGATACAAGTTATATTCTCTGTTACCAACATTTGCAACAGCAGCATACTCCCATTCTGCTTCGGTAGGAAGTCTGTATTCTGGATACATCAATCCTGAACTTCTTTGAGCATACAAATTAATGCTGTCTTTTGATTTGCCTCTTTTCCCTTTTAATACAATCTCTTCATCACCTCCAAAAGCTTTTGTTGGAGCATTAATGTATGTTTCTGTACTAAAAGTTTTCTCTCCTGAAACATCAGTTAACTTAGCATCTCTTTTAAGATACCCTTCTTTCTCAAGAACAACCTCATTAACACGATCTGTTCTCCATTTACAAAACTCTACAGCCTGAATCCAATTAACTCCAACCACAGGATAATCTGCATAAGCAGGATGTCTTAAGTAGTTGTTTGTCATAGTTTCGTTATATCCTAGTCTGTTTCTCCAAACTAAGGTATCCGGACAAGCTCCTTCGTAAATGTTTTTGTAATTTTCTTGTGTAGGTGGAAACACTCGTTTTAACCAATCTAAGTACTCTAAATACATAACATTGGTAACTTCATGTTCATCCATGTAGAATGATTGCACGTGTTGTTGATTCGGGGTGTTGTTCCAATCGTGCATAACATCATCTTGAACTCTACCCATGGTAAACGTTCCACCTTCTACAGCAATCAAACCAGGACCGGCTGGCTGTTGTTTGAAGTTTGAAGCGTATTGGAAACCACCTTTTTTATCGTTGATTTTCCAACCGGTAGCAGTTGATGTGTTCTTAGAACTTGACTTTTTGCTACAACTAGCAAAACCAAACATTACTATCAATGATAATAAAAGTTTAATAGTCATTAATTTGTTTACTTTCATACTTTAAGTAGGTAATAAATTTAGTGCCGCAATATAGCAATTAACCTTTAAACTACAAGTCAAAATGAAATATTTTGACAGAATTGTTAAATTTTGTTAATTAACTCTGAATCCATAACGATGCATTTTATTGTTTATTGTGTTTATTTAAAGAAATTATATTGGACTGGTAATATTTATTTTTAAATTGCGTTATCAATCACGTATGAAAAAGATTCTTATTTTATTAACTGTATTCTTGTGTCAACTAGCCTATACACAAGTCACTAACACCATTGAACTCCAATGGAAAACAGACAATTTTATTAATTTTGATTCACACAAAATCAAGATTCCTCAATTCCAATTACATAATTTCAGCTTTGATGAAGCCTCAAAAGAAATTTTTTTTCATCAAAAAATTAAGGTTGACGGGCAAATTAATGAAAATAGTGTTAGAATTTTAAATGTCACTTACGAATCTATTTCTACCTCTGATTTAGGAGAATTAAACTTAGTAAAAATTCCAAACGATCATAATTTTGAAATAAAAAATAGTATTGCTAGAGATTTAATCTACGGTTTTGTTAGTTTTTCTCCAATTATAAAAAGCAATACAACTTATAGAAAAATAACTTCAATTACTTATAGTTTTGATTATGGTTCTTCGCAAAGAAATCAAATTGAATCTTCTGCTGATTATATAGGTATAAGGAATTCAGTTTTAAGTTCAGGAGAATGGTATCGTTTTTATGTTGAAAAATCCGGAATATATAGAATATCCAGAAGCTTTTTGTCTCAACTGGGAATGAACACCAATACTGATCCTCGTAAAATTAAAATTTACGGAAATGGCGGAAGAATGTTACCCTTATTAAACAGCATAGATTATCCGATTGATTTGGAAGAAAATGCCATTCAATTTATTGGTGAACAAGATGGTGTTTTTGATGCAAATGATTATATTTTATTTTATGCTGAGGGAGTTGAAAATTGGAATCAAGAAAGTTTAACGAATTTAAATTTATACGACACTAAATCGTATTATTATGTTACTTCTTCTGGTGGAGACGGAAAAAGAATTCAAACCGCAAACGAACCGACTGGAAATCCAACTTTAAACATTACAAAATTTAATGATTATCAATTCCATGAAAGAGACGTTGTAAACATAGGACGACTTGGAAGAGTTTGGTATGGTGATCCGTTTTCATTTCAGAATTCTCAACAATATCAATTTAATTTTCCAAATATTGATACTTCTGTTCCATTACAAATTTCTTTTTCTGCCGCCGCTGAAGCTTTTGTGGCCACAAACATGACTTTAAGTATTAATGGGCAAAACGCACAAACGTTTAATTTTAACCCGGTTGATCC
>JAUXNR010000754.1 GCA_030682755.1 Flavobacterium sp. | reverse complement strand
ACACCAGAAATAATTTTTTCTGATGGTTCAAATAAATGGGCATATAGAACATATAGAGAATAATCTTCATTGCCTTCAAAGTTCTTCAATTGAGACATATCCGGACAATTTAAATTCGTGAAATAGGGAAGATCTGTTTTTGGGATTAAGGTGGAGAGATAGGCTTGAACTGAGTGAGGTAATTCATAAAAAGCAGTTTCAATAATGATTTGATTTCCATAAGGAGGACGGTTTTCAATCACAGAACTTACCGTGCCTGAAAACATAGATTGAATTGGAAGATTTTCAATTTTTTCAAATGATTTGTATCGATAAAAAGAAAAATCAGTTCCATGATGGCCATCATCTCTTCCAGGACCTTTATAATCAAATGGATTTGAGACGATTTCATACAACTCTTCCATTTCAATGCCTTTCAAAGGCGAAGAAATTTCTGTTATTGATGGGCTGGAGGTAGATGAAATTGGTTCGGTTATTTGTAATAAGGGTTTATTATTTTCTTCAGGATATTTTATTGTTGGTTTGTCTGCATCAACTGTCTTTGTAATCTGAAAAATTGGGGTGTCCCTAATCTCATGTGTTTCAGCTTTGTTATTTGGGATAGGTGATGAACTGTTAATTTGGCTTTCTGTTGTACAACCAACCAATATTATTCCAAAAAATCCAATAATTAATAAAATTGTGCTGTTTTTTTTCATGAATTTTAGTAGTTAGATTGAAAATGAAGATGAAATCTTATTCACAACACCAATTTCATCATCATAGAATATCTCACCAAAAATGAATAATTCTTTTTGATCAGAATAATTTCTTAAATGCATAGTGAATACAAAATCTGTTTCGATATTTTCTATTAAAGTTACTTCTGAAAGCAATAAATCATTCTTGTCTTTAATAAAGAAACTTAAATGTGGTGGGTTTGAAAATTGAGTAAGTTTTACAAATATCTTTAATCTTGCATTATCTTCCCATGGCTCAACCTTTAAATCCAAAAAACGAACTTCTTTTGGAGGCAGAGGATTTTCAAATTTTTTCATAGATGTTGTAAACATAATACCATTATTTTAAGTACTTTAAGTTTGAAAATCCAAGCAAACGGGATGTGTAGAGAGGAATGCACCCCGAATGATAACTTTATTTAGTGATCTTTCGCCCTTCCAAATAGAATCTCTTTTCAAAAGCTTCACCCATGGAGAAAGTTTTTCTTGGTAACGCACCATCCAGAATAACTGTTTTGAACAATTGATTTTTTTGCATGGCTGGCAAGTAAAAGCCACAATTTCCCGGTTTTGTCCCCAAAATGCAAGTTATTTCAGAGCCGTGAACATAGTCAATTTTTTCTGCACAATTTTCACACAAAATTGAATCTAAGAAAGACTGCAGGGTACCAACAGGTAGGTTATTGGATGGGTTCTGAACTTCCACCACAGAAAAAGTTGAACCATAAATCAATCCAAATTTGTGAGATTGATCCGATTGTTGATCTACTTCATGAATCATTTGTTGAGCGTTTGAATAATTCTGGATATTTACTTGATTGTTCCAAAATAAACTAATTTTATTGGAAATATTTCCATTTATGTTAAATAAAACTCTATGGATGGGTTCAAAATCTAATCCAGAATCGTGGATGTTTTCAACCTCAACCAATGCGAATCTTGCGGGGTGATTTAATCCGACTTCTGGTTTAATACGTTCCCATATGGATTTTGCTGTTGCCAATGAATGATTCCCATCTCCCATAGCAAATAGAAGTACTCCAAAATCATCATCGATCCCATAATGATTTTTGAAATGATCCGGGGCAGCTAAATTTTGGAGTGAATTAATTATATTGTTGAGATTTTCTTCTTGATCAATCGCATACCCATATAAATGCCCACTATTCTTCATCAATTCAAAATCATATAATCTTTGTAAAAGATGGCGATGTTTTACTAAGGGCTCAATAACTGTTTTGTCTGGATCATCAATCAATACAAGAATATGAGGAAATT
>JAUXNR010000751.1 GCA_030682755.1 Flavobacterium sp. | reverse complement strand
CCTATTATTTTTGGTTGAAAATTATGTTCTACACTCATTTTTCTAATATTAAATTCCAAATTTCAAGCTCCAAATTTCAAATTCCAAGTTGGTTAATTTTATAGTTTATTTATAATGGATGCAAGAATCAATTTTAGCTCTGAAGATTCTTTAACCAAATAGTCACAACTTTTTACATCCCCGAGCTTTAAATGACTAAATATTCTTAAAAAATAATTTGATTCACGCATTTCTTTCAAAGAAATACCAATTTTTGTTTTTACATCAGGCTTTGTTGGAGAACCCTGTGATTCTTCATAATTTGCTCCACTGGATGTTGCTGATTTAATAAGTTGACGTTTTATATCCATCGTTTCAACAGTGTTTTTTACCGTCCGTAAATATAAAACCACATCAACAGCGAACTTTAGCAATCTTTCACAAAGATCATTTTTAACAACCATGTTTTTTATTTTCTTTGATTTTGAAATTTGAAATTTGGGACTCGGGTCTTTTTTTCAAATAATTTTCTAATTTTCTTCTATTTTATTAATTACCCTATCTCGTATCTGTCGCCGCATCTATCTGGTTCAACAACTCCTCGTCCGTATAATGCTTCAGTGAAATTGCTGAAGTAGGACACACAACATTACATAATCCATCTCCTTTACAAAGTACTGAATTCACTTGTGCTTTATTCGTTTCACTAAAAGCTATTGCCCCGTAAGTACACACATCGATACATGCTCCGCATGAAACACATTTATTCTCATTTACTTCACAAACAGAACCTGAAGCTGTAACTGTCTCCTGTGAAAGCAAAGCAATAGCTCTTCCAGCAGCTCCATATGCCTGACTTATAGCTTCTGAAATATGCTTCGGATAATGCGCTGTTCCACAAAGGAAAACTCCCTCTGCAGAAAAATCAACAGGTCTTAATTTCATATGGGCTTCCTGGAAAAATCCATCCTGGTTTACAGGAACCTTGAATTGACGCGATGCTTCATAACTTCCTTCTGAAGAAATAACCGCAGCAGCCAATGAGATTAAATCAGCATCAATAACAAGATCCTTTCCTAAAATTGGATCAAAAATACTTACCCTTAAAACTTCAGAACCTCCCTGATTTATAGATTCTACCAATGGCTTATTTTCCGGCTCATAGCGAATAAATTTCACATCTTTATCAGAAGCCATCCGGTAATAATCTTCACTATAACCATAGGTTCTGATATCTCTGAAGAGAAAATATCTATCGAGTTCCGGATTTATATCCCTAATTTTTAATGCATTCTTTATGGAATGAGTGCAACAAACCCGACTACAATAATTCCTATCTTCTTGTCTGCATCCGACACATTGTATTATTACCAGACTTTTGGCATCAGTGAGTTTTTTGTCATATTGGGCTAATTGTTCTC
>JAUXNR010000748.1 GCA_030682755.1 Flavobacterium sp. | reverse complement strand
GTTTACCCAAAAAGTGCCTTGACTTTCGGAATCATTATAAGGAATCCCGTTGATGGTCACATTCACACGTGTAGCATCAGAACCACGAACACGAATTCCGGTATAACCTACTCCGGCTCCTGCATCGGTTGTGGTTACTACGGAAGGCAAATAATTCATCATAATGGGAATGTCCTGTCCTAGGTTTCGCGATTGAAATTCCTTTTTTGTAAGATTGGAAAACGTTACGGGCGTTTGTGTTGTTACACGAACCGCACCCACCAAAACTTCATCCAATGCAATTTCTTTGCCTTTGATAGTGTCAACAACCGCTTCTTGAGAAAATCCTGAGAGTGTACATAAAAATAATCCTGCTAAGCAATACCTGCTTCGTTTTTTTGAGCCATTTTGGCCATAATTGAATAAAGTTTTCATTCGTAAAAAATTACGAATAAAAGGGGTAATTATTCTTGGTTAAAAATTAAAATTGATACTCTTGACAGCAAAACAAACGTGCACTTTTGTTCTTTTGTCTAATCCCTAAACAGCATTACCTGTTCCAGGTTCGTTGGGTATGATCTCAGCTCGTTTTTTAGAGCACCCCTTTGAGACGGGGCAAAGGTAGTAAAAGAATTTTAATATCAAAAGGCAATAGCAATATCAAAGGTAATGGGCACTCTAAACTCCAACTCCCTACTAAACATCCGGTTTTTTTCTGTTTTGTTTTAGCTCTGAGGTATTCCGTTTTTCTTTAATTCGCTTTTCGATAACTGATCTTGGAATTTTGGTGGGTTTTCTTTTTTTAGGAATTACTAATGCGTTTTGTATTAGTTTCAAAAATCGTTTGGTTACAATTTCTTTGTTTTTCAGTTGGCTTCGGTCTCCATCACAAGTTAAAATCAAAATGGATTCTGCGGTTAACTTTGTTTTTAATTTTTCTGAAAGCACTGTTTTTTCTTCTTCCGTTATACTTTTTGAGGCAAGCAAGTCAAATGAAAGTACCACTTTTGAAGAAACTTTATTTACATTTTGTCCTCCTGGTCCGCTACTTCTCACTGCTTTAAAAGTTACTTCTGATATGATTTTTTCACTGTCCATTATTGCGGTTGATGTGGGGCTTTTAATAAATCATTTACTGTTTTAACCGGATTAAAGGTAATTAAAGGTACTTCCACAAAAACGGTTAGCCATTTTGCCATGCCGCCATTCCACAATCCCGGCAATTCATAGGCATTTAAATCCCGACCGTTTTTATTTTTTGTTACAATAAATCCGGTGTTTGTATCCACAAATTGCATCAAATCAAAACGTGACCCTTTGTAATTTCTGATGCCGCAAACCAAATCTACCGGATTAAAGTGCGTGGCATTTTCTAAAATTTTCAGTTGGTGTGCATCTGAGGTGTCAATTTGAGAAGTTTCAACAATCTGTAAAAAAACCTGTCCTTTTGAATTGGTGACCCAAAAAGGTCCTCCGCCGGGTTCTCCTTCGTTTTTAACCATACCACAAACTCGGATTGGGCGGTTCAACAAGGTATGCAAGTAGTCAATTTTACTTTGTTTGGTAAACATCGGAAAATCTTCGCTGACATCAATGTAAAGTTGCGTTTTTAAAAACTCAACCACTTCATGAATGGTTTCTTTGGTTAAATTATGGGCATCCAGTTCTTGCAAATATGCAAATATTTTCTGTTGTTTTTCAAGCAAAATTCCGGCTAATGCTTTTTTGTAAAGAGCAATGGTATCCACATGATTTTGAATGATGTTGTCAATATTTTTTATGAAAACCAAATCGGCGTCCAATTGATTTAAATTTTCCAATAAAGCTCCATGACCTCCGGGTCTGAAAACCAATTCTCCATTGTCATTTCTAAAAGGTTTATTGTTCAGATCAAAAGCGAGACTGTCTGTTGACTGATTTTGAAACGAGTAGTTTACACTTATTTTAACTGCGTTTTTTTTCTCAATTTTTGGTTTGATTGCGTCAACAATCTCTTCAAATGCATTCTGATGTTCTTCGGATATGGTAAAATGCACGTATGCTTTTGAGTTGGAACTTGCATACATGGCTGCTTCATTCAAATGTTCTTCAATGGGTGTTGCAGTATGAGTTTGATATTTATGAAAGGGTAAAATTCCTTTCGGTTTGTTGGCAAAATTATAGTCTGATTCCAAAAGCAGGGTTTTTATAAAAGCATACTCCTTCAAATCTTTTGACAGTGCCTCATAATTTGAAAACTTTGTTTTTGTTGCTTGCAAAACCTCTTCATAAAACGGAAACTTTTCTTTCCCAATCAAAAAAAGCATTAAATTTTTAGCTTTCTTTCTATTGTTGTACGCATTGATACTTTCTGTTTCGGGATTGAATTCCTGGATAAATTCCAATAAAAATTTAAACATTCTACTGGCTGCTCCAGAGGCTGGAACAAACTTTTTAAGTTTCAGCTGTTCTTTTTTTGAATCAAATAAATTTGAAAAATAAAAAGCCCCCTCTTCGGAAAGCGACTCAATTCCGTCATCAATTTTGGCAGTTCTATTCAAATTAGCATACGAAATGCCTTCTCTTAAAAAAACAGCTTGTTTGGAAATTGATGCAATCGTTATGGAATGGTTGTGTATTTGAACAAAATCCTTTGAACAGAATCCAAATTTTTTAGCTTCAAGAAATTCTTCCACACAAGTAATTGCTTTTTTTAATCTAATTTCTTTGGCTCCTGAAAGCTTGATATA
>JAUXNR010000745.1 GCA_030682755.1 Flavobacterium sp. | reverse complement strand
ATGCTCTTTTTATTTCAGCATTAAATAAAGATAATTTTGAAGAGTTTAGAGAAAACGTTTATGAAGCGGTAAGAGAAATTCACATCACTCGTTTTCCTTATAATAAGTTTTTATATCCTGATTATAAAGATGCAGAAGAAGAATAGCAATCCCTAATTCCCTTTTGGGATTGCATTAATTAATTTTTGAGTATACGTTGATTTTGGATTTCGATACAACTCATCGGCTTCTTCAATTTCTTCTATTTTACCTTTATTCATAACCATAACTTTATCTGACATGTATTTTACTACGGCCAAATCATGCGATATAAACAGATACGTAAACCCAAAATTTTCTTTTAAATCATTCAATAAATTCAAAACTTGAGCTTGAACAGAAATATCCAAAGCAGAAACAGATTCATCACAAACAATTAATTTAGGTTGAATGGCAATTGTTCTGGCAATGCCAATTCGTTGTCTTTGTCCTCCGGAAAATTCATGGGGATATCGGTTAAAATACTCCTCACCCAAACCAACTTGTTTTAAAATTTCAATTGTTTTTTCTTTTCGTTCTTTATCATTTTGATACAAACCATGTACTTTCATAGGCTCCATTATGGCTTTTCCAACTGGAATTCTTGGGTTTAAGGAAGAATAAGGGTCTTGGAATATGATTTGAATTTCTTTTCTTAATTCAATTTCTTCTTTTTTAGAAAGATTAGATATTAATTTACCTCGATAGAAAATCTGTCCGCCAGTGGCTTTGTCTAACAATAAGATTGCGTTTCCGAGTGTTGATTTTCCACATCCTGATTCTCCAACCAATCCAAGTGTTTCACCCTCAAATATTTTAAAACTGGCATTGTCCACAGCCTTAAAAATTTCTTTCTTTGAAAAAAAACCAATGTTTGAGGTATATTCTTTGCTTAAATCTACAACTTCCAATAAAGGTGTATTTTTATACATCTTTTCATGATTGCTAGATCTTATTTCTTTCGTGATTACTGATTTATCTGTATTATTTTCGATAAAATCTTGAATAGTAGGTAGCCGTTTTAATCTAACATCCAATGAAGGCCTTGAAGCAAGAAGTGCCTTTGTGTAATCATGTTTTGGGTCATTGAAAATTTGTTCCGTTTTGCCTTGTTCAACAATTTGTCCTTTATACATTACTAAAACATTTTGAGCAATTTCTGAAACCAATGCCAAATCATGAGAAACAAAAATAATACTCATTTTTGTTTCTTGCTGAAGCTCTTTTAAAAGTAAAATAATTTCTTTCTGAACTGTAACATCTAGAGCTGTTGTGGGTTCGTCGGCAATTAATAATTTGGGTTTGCAAGCAATAGCCATAGCAATCATTACACGTTGTTTCTGACCTCCTGAAATTTCATGGGGATAACTGTTGGCTATTTTTTTTGGGTTCGGTAGTTTTACTTTTTCAAAAAGTTGTATTACTTCTTCTTTTATCGCACCAGCTGATTTTTTTGTATGGATTTTAAGAATTTCTTCCACTTGAAAACCACATTTCAGTGACGGATTTAGGGAACTCATGGGTTCTTGAAAAACCATTGCAATTTCAGCTCCTCTTATTTTTTGAAATTTTTCTTCATTAAGTTCTAAGAGATTTTGACCGTTAAACCAAATTTCACCTTTGTCAATTTTTGCTATGTTTTTTGGCAACAATCCCATTATTGCCAATGACGAAACAGATTTTCCGGAACCTGATTCGCCCACAATTCCAAGGATTTCGTTGGATTTTAAATCAAAATTAAGACTGCTAATCACTTTTTGATACCTGTTTTCTTTTTTAAAAGAAATACAAAGATTTTTTACCTGTAATATCATTTCATTTCTGTTGGAATAAATATACTACTATTTTGTAAACCAAATTTCAAAAAATTGCGTAATAAACAATAGTTAATGTTATTCAAAAAAAAGTATGGTGTTTGTGAATTTAGTAGATTTGAATTAATAATTGTTTAAAAAAATCGAATTTAAGCTACATAAAATTTAATTAATATATTTGTCTCCATTAAAAATAATAATAATTAAAAATGAATAAAATCTACAAGATATTTTTAAAGGCAATATTCATACTGTTCTT
>JAUXNR010000708.1 GCA_030682755.1 Flavobacterium sp. | reverse complement strand
ATTTACCTTGTTATAAACATCATGATTATTGTAGTTAATATTCAAAATTTAGAACCAGGGGAGTCCTATTTTCAGTATAAAAATTTCTTTACAGCTTTCTTTTGGGGAATAGGTTTAGTGGCTCACGCATTTTCTGTTTTTGTACCGCAATGGTTTTTGGGCAATAATTGGGAAGAACGAAAAATCAGGGAAATCATGGAGAAGGAAAAAAATAAGAAATGGGAATAGTTTTGAGTTACATCTCCTAATTATCTTTTACCAATAACCCATTACCTTTATTATAATGAGAATCATCATCATAGAAGACGAAAAACCCGCTGCAAGATTATTACAACGCAAAGTTGAAAAATTAGGATTGTACATTGAAACACTTTTGCACTCTGTGGAAGAAGCTTTGCAATGGTTTAATTCGAATCAACACCCGGATTTGATTTTTTTAGATATTCAATTATCGGACGGCTTATCCTTTGAAATATTTGAAAAAATTGAGATTAAAAGTGCTGTCATTTTTACCACCGCTTTTGATGAATATGCCTTGCGAGCTTTCAAATTAAACAGTATTGACTATTTACTTAAACCGATTGATGATGATGATTTGGAATTTGCAATTTCAAAATTCAAAAATCAATTTCAAAAAAGCAGTATCGCTTCGTTAGATTTTGAAGCCATCAAAAGAATGTTGGTTAATCCAACTGAAAAGTCATACAAACAACGCTTTACTATCAAAATTGGCGAACATCTCAAAATGATTTCTATTGATGAAGTGGAATGTTTTTATAGTGAAAACAAGGGAACGTATCTGCATACGTTAGACAACCGCGATTATCTTTTAGACACTACTTTAGAACAATTGGAAACCGAATTAAATCCGAAAGATTTTTTCAGAGTAAGCCGAAAATTCATCATACCATTAAAAACCATTAAAGATATTGTGGTGTACAGTAATTCACGTTTAAAAGTGATTTTACCCACTTACAAAGCCGATGAGGTAATTGTGAGTCGTGAACGAGTAAATGATTTTAAGGAATGGTTGGGTTAAACCTTATCTAAAACTTTTCGTTCCCCAATTTGTTGTCGCCACATCGCAAAATACAAACCTTTTTTACCAACTAACTCGTCGTGATTTCCTTCTTCTACAATTTTTCCTCGTTCTAAAACATAGATGGTGTCTGCATGCATAATTGTGGATAATCGATGTGCAATCAAAATGGTCATTTGTTGTTTATTGGTCGAAATTTCTTTAACGGTTTCCGTAATTTGTTCTTCGGTTAATGAGTCTAAAGCGGAGGTGGCTTCATCAAAAATCAACAAGCGTGGTTTTCTTAGCAAAGCTCTGGCAATTGACAACCTTTGTTTTTCGCCACCGGATAGTTTTTTGCCGTTTTCACCTAAAACCGTATCCAAACCTTTTTCTGAATTTTCAAGAATTGAAAGGGCAGATGCTTTTTTGATGGCTTCCAACATTTCTTCTTCCGTTGCTTCTGGTTTTACAAACAATAAATTTTCACGAATGGTTCCCGAAAAAAGTTGCGTGTCTTGTGTTACAAATCCCAATTGACGGCGAATTCTGTTGTATCGTAATTCTTTTATCGAAATGGAATCATACAAAATATCACCTTCAATCGGTCGATACAAACCCACTAATAATTTCACTAAAGTTGATTTTCCTGAACCCGATGGCCCAACAAACGCAATGGTATCGCCTAATTTTGCTTTAAAAGAAATGTTTTGAATGGCATTATAACTCGCATTTTTATGTCGGAAAATAACATCTTTAAAGTATAATTCTTCAATCGGACTAACTTCCACAGGATCTTCGGGACTGAATTCCGGTTGTTTTTGCATCAATTCATTAAACAATTGCAAGGCAGTTTCGGCTTCGCGATACGATAAAATAATACTTCCTAAATCTTGTAACGGACCAATAATTCCGGTGGAAATAAATTGCATCGAAATTAATTCCCCCGGCGTTAAAACATCTTTAAAAATGAGCCATAGCAAAATAAATAAAATGGATTGTTTCAAAAGTGTCAAAATACTTCCTTGCAAAAAAGTAAGCATTCGCATTTTCTTAACTTTCTGCATTTCCAAATCATAAATTTCTTGTGTATGCACTTTCAATCGACGAATTTCAGGATAGGTAAGGCCTAAACTTTTAACCAATTCAATGTTGCGTAAACTTTCCGTAATTGTGCCACTCATTTGACGATTTTGTCTAATCAATGAACGTTGCAAGGTTTTGATGGAACGACTCAAAACACTCGTCAAACCGCCCAACAAAACAATTCCAATTAAAAAAACCGGAATTAAAGCCCAATGTTTGGTGATGGCATACCAGAGTAAAAATCCGATACCGACCGCAGAAGAAAATAAAATATTAATGAATGAAGAAATAAAGCGTTCGGTATCTGATCGTACTTTTTGTAAAATGGATAAAATTTCACCACTGCTTTGATCTTCAAATTCTTGAAAAGGTAAACGTAAAGTTTGCCGAAGTCCGTCGTTAAAAATCTGCATGCCAAATTTTTGTACAACCAGTCGAATGAAATAATCTTTAAAGGATAAAAAAAGCTTTGCTGCTAAAGCAATTCCGATGGCCAAAAAAAGTAATTTGGTTGCACCACTCACTCTTTCATCGTTAGTTTTATCTCCGGGATTCAAAGCATAATCGTCAATAATTTGACCAAAAATAATGGGGTCATATAAAGCTAAAATCTGAGCGATTCCGGCCAGTAGTAAGGCAAGAAAAACCCATTTGCTGTAGGGTTTAAGGTATTTCCAAAAAAGGTTCATAGCGATAATTAAAGCTTAATTATCAAATATAACGATATTCTGTTTGATTTCAGAGCCTATTTAAGGAATGAATTTTTTTCGAATCCCAATTAAAACCAGAATGAAAATTGAGTAAACCACAAAAAAAGGAACAATCCATTCAATCCAACCCAATGGAAGCATGATTGCAATGATTAGCAATTGAAAACCCAATCCATAAGCAGAAAGTAGTGTCATAAACCAGTTTGGAAAAGTTTTAACTTTGTAAGCCTCCGAATCTAAAATGTGAATTATTTTGTCAAATGTTCCATAAACAATCATATAAATTTTGAAAAGAATGTTTACTACTTTTTGACTTTCTCCCGGTAATGCTTTAGGAGTTTTATATTCAAATATTTTACTGGTAGCATCGCCTCCAACTGATTTTGTTCGCAAGATTACATAGTAATAGTTGTATAAAGTTCCTTGCAATTGAATGGCAAAAAAGGCTAAAATTGTGAACCAAAAGGATGTGGAAGAAACATAACAAATAGCCATTAAAAAACCAAAGTTCAAGAAAATATCAAAAATACTATCCAAATATCTTCCGGAATAGGACGGTGTTTTTTTCAATCGAGCCAGTTCACCATCAGCCGCATCAATAAT
>JAUXNR010000703.1 GCA_030682755.1 Flavobacterium sp. | reverse complement strand
ACTGTGAAAGTTTTATTTTATCAAATGGCTTTTTCATTTTTTACCAAACAAACGGTCATACGCTTTTAGTTCGTCTTCTTCATCGTCAAACATATCCAGTGAATAGATTGTATAATCTTGGTCAATGATTCTACTCATTCGTTCCGCCTTCCTTCTTAAATTATCCAGTATGTCTTGGTCAATAGAATTTGCATACTGCAAGAAATAATAATGTGCCTCAACCTTTTCTGAACCACCAACACGATGAATTCTGTCAAGTGATTGTAAGTATTGAGCACAGTTGTAAGTGAGGTCGTAATAAATTGCATGATGGCAAGTTTTGTGAAGTGAAATTGATTCCGCACAAGCAGCAGGGTTTGCAATCAAAATATCCAAACCGCTTCTTTCATCAACAAACTTATCTCGTATTTGCTCTCTCGTCAATTCATCTGGAATTGAAGTTTGCTCAATCGGTGTTTTGCCGTAAATAGATTGGCAATGAAGTCCTAACTTCTTGTTGAAATATTTTTCCAATTTCTCAATCGTGCCAACAAAGTTTGTCCAGATTACAACCTTCTGTTTTTGCTTTTGTAATTCCTGAACTTTTGTAGTCAGATATTGAAACTTGGCGGGTAGTTCAAGAGTGTCGTACTCTTTAATTATGTATTGTAAATTTTTTTCGTTTTTAAATAAGTTCTCGTCATAGTCCTCAATGGTGTTCTTTAATAAGTGTAAGTAAGATACACTTTGTCTCAAACGAATCATTCTTCCCCTTTTCAGTTTATTTACGAAATCAATATTAGGTAAATAATCTTCTAACGCATAATTTCTGATTTTATTTTCAATTGCGTCATAAATAATCTGCTCATATTTATTCATTGCAAGAACTATAGGTGGGTGAAAATTTGCTGGCTTCAAACCAAGGTCCTCTTTTCTAGCTCTGTAAAATAAAGGTCCGACTTTAGTTTCAAGAATCTCCCTCGCTTCATCAATTCTGTTGCTACGTTCTAGATTTTGGAGTTTAATTCTTGAACTTGATTCAATCGGTTCATT
>JAUXNR010000695.1 GCA_030682755.1 Flavobacterium sp. | reverse complement strand
GCTGTGAGTCTTGGTTGAAAAAATGAGATTTGATATTGAATGTGATTGAGTTGGAGAAAATAATTCAAAATGAAAAATACATGAAAAATATAATATTTTCCCTTTCCTTTCTTTTTTCATTTTTAATGAATGTAAATTCTCAGGAGATTATTTTCAAGTCCTCTGGCGGTCGATTACAATTTGATGAAATAATCTTCATGGAAAATGGTAAAACCACGCAAACAATGAATTTGCACAAAGAAAATCCTTATAATTCATTGATTAATAACTTTAAAGATTCTACTTTTATTGATGCAAAAACATTCAAAGTCAGCTATGGCAATGCAAAAAAAAATATAAGCGGATTATCATCAGAAAATCAAATTAAATCTCTGAAGTTAAATGACACAACGATGTTGTTGCTTCATACCAATATTTTCGTTTCATGGACACCCTTTCAGGCAATTAAGTCATACAGAGCAGCAGCTATTTCATACAGTATCTTTTTAAGTACGATGGATTATGAAACAACAATTGCATCACAGAGTATAGTTAAGGCATATAACAATCAGGGCGAAGAAATTTATTCTGAAGTTGTGGATAAATATGTGACTTCTGTGGGGATAACATCAGGATATGAATTATTTTCCTATTCATGGGACTGCGATTGGTCGAATTGTGATTTATTCGAACCGGGCTACAAAATATTGGATTTGAAATCGGGGAAGGTTGTTCTTGAAGCAATTAGCAAAAACGGGTATCCATTTACATGGCAAATTGAAAACGGAATTGGATGGCGTGATTTATATAACGGAAAAGAATTGACATTTTATTTGCTGACCAATGGAGAAACTGTGATTATAGAAAATAATCTTATTCATGGTGTAATTAAAATCGAGAAAGATTGGATTGTCCTTATCAAAAATAATGGAGAAAGGTACAGTATGCCAAGACACCATACTGGCATTAATGTATTAAATAACAAATTTTGATTCACATCTTTGAGGTCTTCGACGTAGCAACACTTAATCCGGAACAGATTCCTGAAATACCATCAAACTCATAAACAGCCATGAATAAAAAAGTTTGCTTTTTCTGCTTCATTTTTCTCTTATTCTTCTCATATTCTTGTTATAAATGCAAGGATATAACTTATTGTCCGCTTCCCGAAACAGGTGAAACATATTTCAGAAATTATACCGATAGTTCATACTGGATTTATCAAATTAGAAATCAATCTAAAATTGATTGTGTTTATGTCGAAAATTATAAATCAAGAAGAATATTTGATAAAACTGTCGATTGTGTTGAGGGAGAAAGAAGAGAGATGATAATTCGCTCAAAATTTATGTCATCAAACACTATTTCGTGTTTATATGAAAATCCCAATTGTGAATCAAGTTATTTTTTAATGCAAGGTTTTGGTTATTCCATTGATTTAAGTTCGCAAAATGGTGTTGATACACTATATTCAAATAATTCATGGTCAAATACAATAACGATTGATTCGCTAATCCTTCCATCGGGTTCGTGGTTTTACAAAGTGGTCAGATATAATGAAAGATTTTGGTTTGCGCCGCATGTAGGCCTTATTCAATACATTTCACACGATAATACTGATACATTGTTCTTGAAAAAACATTATTCTAAATGAGAAGATATACTTATCAGTGGCAAATACTACCTGTGAGAGTTTAACACTGCAAATTTGCTTTCAACCCCTACCTCTTCCTCTGCGTCAACG
>JAUXNR010000694.1 GCA_030682755.1 Flavobacterium sp. | reverse complement strand
GGTAATTATTGACATCATTTTGTTTATAACTATTCGTGAAACCTACGCTGAAATTTCATTAAATTTGAGTGATGCAAATCTAATAATTAAAAACCTATTTTTTAATTTTAAAACCATTGCTTTTGAACGAAAGAATTATTGAACTCCACGACATCGCCCCAAAAGAATTTTGGGGAGCTCAAGACACCCATCTTGAAACCATTAAAAAATACTATCCTAAGCTTAAAATTGTAGCACGAGGGACCACATTAAAAGTATTTGGAGAACGGGAAGAGCTTGACGAATTTGAAAATCGCTTTAACAGATTAATGCTTCATTTTACGCGATACAATAATATTGACACCAATGTTATTGATCGGGTGATTCAAAGCAATTCTGCTGAGGAACACAAAATGCATGACCATGACAAAATTTTAGTGCATGGAATAGGAGGTAAGTTAATTAAAGCCATGACGCCTAACCAGCAGAAAATGGTGGAATTAATTCAAAAAAATGATATGGTATTTGCCGTTGGACCTGCCGGAACGGGTAAAACCTATACGGGTGTGGCTCTGGCCGTTAAAGCCTTAAAGGAAAAACAAGTCAAGCGTATTATTTTGACGCGTCCAGCTGTGGAAGCCGGAGAAAACCTGGGGTTTCTTCCGGGTGACATGAAAGAGAAACTGGATCCGTATATGCAACCTTTGTATGATGCTTTGCGGGACATGTTGCCACCTCAAACATTGGAAGATTATATTTTAAAAGGAATCATTCAAATTGCACCTTTGGCTTTTATGAGAGGTAGAACCTTGGATAATGCTTTTGTAATTTTAGATGAAGCTCAAAATACCACGCATTCTCAAATGAAAATGTTTTTAACCCGTATGGGAAAAAATGCCAAATTCATTATAACCGGTGACCCGGGTCAGGTAGATTTACCCCGAAGAACCATTTCAGGATTGAAAGAAGCATTGTTAATCTTGAAAGATGTTGAAGGTGTTGGAATTATTTATTTGGATGATAAAGATATTGTAAGACACCGATTGGTTAAAAAGATTATTGATGCTTACAAGAGTATTGAAAACCACGATTAATTAATTGTTTATATTTCTGAAAAACCTCATTGGATAGTTTATTTGATGAGGTTTTTATTTTTATACTATGAAAGGAAATCGTCTTATAGCTGTTTCAGTTTTAATTGCACTGTTTGTACTTGCAGTGTTCAATTTTGATTTTGTTACTTCCATCATTCCCGGATGGCATACTACTGTAGTTCCATTGTGGATAATTGTAGTCTATTTGTTGTTATTTTTTGGTTTTTTTTATTTGATTTATAAAATTATAATGATGCTTTTGCTCTTTTTTGACAGATTAAAAAAGTGATTTGTCAGTAGTAAATGGTATAAAAACCTAATGCTCAGCACTATTTAATAGTATCATTTTTGGCATGATTGTTGTCTTAAGTGGATTATTAACATTTAAAAAGAAAAATGAAAAAATTTATTTTAGTATTGAGTTTAGTTGCAGTTAGTTTTACGCAGGCTCAAGAGTTAAAGATTACGCCTGAAAATTCATGGTTCAAGGCAGGAGTTAATGTAGGTATGCCAATTGGTGATACTGCAGATATTACTTCATTAACAGTTGGTGGTGATTTTAGAGGTCAGTACTTAGTTAATCCAAGTTTTGGAATTGGTATTGCTTCGGGATACAATCACTTTTTCGGAAAAGACGATGTTAAAGATTTTGGATTAATTCCATTAGCTGGTTTCGTACGTTATTATTTCCAACCTAAAGGATTGTTCTTAGGAACAGATTTAGGATATGGTTTTTTAACCAACACAGATGGTAATTCAGGTGGTATGTATATTAATCCACAGATTGGTTACCATAATGAAAAATGGAACATCTACGGTTTTTACCAACACACTTTTGCACAAAACAATTTTGATTTGCAAGTTGTAGGTATTGGTGCTACTTATAATATTATGTTCTAATTTCAGAAGATAAAATTTTATGAAAAGGATAGCCTAATCGCTATCCTTTTTTTTGTGAATTATATTGTGAAAGGATACTTTAAAAATGAGTTATAATTTTTACTTTTGCATCACAACAAAAAGCTGAATCAGTTCAGAAACAACAACAACACAATGAACACTATTACCACTACAAATTTTAATTTCCCCAACCAAAAATCGGTTTATCACGGAAAAGTGAGAGAAGTTTATAACATCAATGATGATTTATTGGTCATGATTGCCACAGACAGACTTTCTGCTTTTGATGTGGTGATGCCAAAAGGAATTCCGTATAAAGGACAAATCTTAAATCAAATTGCCACAAAGTTTATGCAACTGACTCAGGATATTGTTCCCAATTGGTTAATTGCAACTCCAGATCCAAATGTGGCAGTTGGGCATTTGTGTGAACCCTATAAAGTGGAAATGGTAATCAGAGGGTATTTGTCCGGACATGCTGCCAGAGAATATGCTGCCGGAAAACGCCTGCTTTGTGGTGTTGTAATGCCTGAAGGTTTAAAAGAAAATGATCGTTTTCCAACGCCAATTATTACACCGACAACAAAAGCGGATAACGCCTCGCATGATGAAGATAATTCCCGTGAACCGATTTTCGAAAAAGGAATTGTTACTGAAGAAGAGTATTTGATTCTTGAAAAATACACGAGAGCTTTATACCAAAGAGGTACAGAAATTGCGGCCTCAAGAGGTTTGATTCTAGTGGATACCAAATATGAGTTCGGAAAAACCAAAGAAGGTAAAATTGTATTAATTGATGAAATCCACACACCGGATTCTTCTCGATATTTTTATGCGGATGGTTATCAAGAACGCCAAGATAACGGTGAGGCTCAAAAACAATTGTCAAAAGAATTTGTGCGACAATGGTTGATTGCCAATGGTTTTCAAGGAAAAGACGGGCAACAGATTCCTGACATGACAGCGGAATATATCCAAACGGTTTCTGATAGGTACATTGAATTGTATGAAAATATTTTAGGAGAAGAATTTGTAAAAGCAGAAATAGCAAACATTCATGAACGAATTGAAAAGAATGTTTTGGCTTATCTAGCTTCTTTATAACAAGAAATTATGAAATTTAAAAACCACGCAATCGCGTGGTTTTTTTATGTTTAAATGTTAAATTTTTGTTACAATTGATTCATTTTGTAACGTTTGTAATTTTTTGTCGTCTATATAATTAA
>JAUXNR010000686.1 GCA_030682755.1 Flavobacterium sp. | reverse complement strand
AAGGTGCCGCTCCGGTAAATGGCGACACGGTTAAAACAAGTGCAGGTGCTGTATTCAATGTTCCTATTTGTAAAGTGGAACACATCAAAGATGCCATATTCTTCCTTCAAGGCTCAGGAATAAAAACCATTGCAGCTACTGAAAAAACGGATTCTTCTATATATGATTTATCTTTAAACGAACCTTTGGCTATTATTATGGGAAGTGAGGATCGAGGAGTAAATCCATCTGTTTTAAAAATTGTTGATGAAAAAGCGAAATTACCAATGTATGGCACAATTGCTTCCCTGAATGTTTCTGTTGCTTGCGGTGCTTTTTTGTATGAAATAGTTAGACAGCGACAATAATTAATCTTCTTTTTTTGGAATAAATTCATAGAAAATATTTTGAGAAGACTCAAAAGGTTTTGAGCACTCTATTTCCAAAATTTCTTCTGGTTTTGGCGGATTGATAAAGTTTCCATTGGCATCAAAACGTTTCATAAACGGATCATTTTCAGGATTAAAATCTGGTTTTTCCCATTCATAACGGATGGGTTTTTTATATTTTTCAGCTTTGTATAAAAGTGAAAATAAAAATCCGGTTATGAATCCGGCCAAATGTCCTTCCCAAGAAATACCTTTTTCAACATCAGGAAAAATATACCAAATCATTCCGCCATATAACATGACGATAACTAAAGAAAGTGCAACTAATCTATAATTTTTGGTTTGAATTCCCTTGAAAAAGATAAAACTTACTAAAACATAAATTAATCCACTGGCACCTATATGATAACTTTCTCTACCAATTAGCCAAGTTACAAAACCTGAAACCAAGATGCCAAAAACTAAAACTTTTAGCGAAACTTCACGGTAAAAATAACGTAAAACCGCAAGTAGAAATAATAAAGGAATAGAATTATTATACAAATGTTTGATGTCTCCATGTAAAAAAGGACTCAAAACAACACCTCTTAAACCGCTCCAAGTTCTCGGAAAAATACCAAAATCACTTAGGTCAGTTTTAAATCGTACTTCTACCCAAAAAACAATCCACATGGCCAAAACAAAAAATAATGGCCATGCTATTACAGATGTTGAAAAAATAAATGGTTTTTGTTTCATGAGTGGATGTAAATCAAAAATTCAACCAAAACGAATATAGTGCTTTTTTGTCAGAAATCTGTATTTTTACATCATGGAAGCACCACTTGCCGAACGCATCCGGCCACAACATTTATCGGAATACATCAGTCAATTGCATTTGGTTGGCGAACAAGGCTCGTTGACACATCAAATTGCAAAAGGAATTATTCCTAGTCTAATTTTATGGGGACCTCCCGGAACCGGAAAAACAACCTTAGCTCAAATCATGGCTCAGGAAAGTAAAAGGCCTTTTTTCACGTTAAGTGCTATTAATTCTGGGGTAAAGGATATTCGGGAAGTGATTGAAAAAGCAAAAATGAGTGGCGGATTATTCACCGCCAAAAACCCAATTTTGTTTATTGATGAGATTCATCGTTTTAGTAAATCACAACAAGATTCATTATTAGCAGCAGTTGAAAAAGGATGGATTACGCTGATTGGAGCCACAACCGAAAATCCGAGTTTTGAAGTGATTCCTGCTTTATTGTCAAGATGTCAGGTGTATGTGTTGAATGCATTTTCAAAAGATGATTTAGAACAATTGTTACACCGAGCAATTGAACAAGATGAGATTTTAAAAACAAAAAACATTACCTTAACGGAAACTGAAGCACTATTGCGACTTTCAGGTGGAGACGGAAGAAAATTGCTGAATATTTTTGAGTTAATCGTAAACGCAACGGAGAAAGATTTAATAGAAATCACCAATGAAAAAGTGATGCAGTTGGTGCAAAAGAACACGGTTTTATATGACAAAACTGGTGAACAACATTATGATATTGTTTCAGCTTTTATAAAATCCATCCGCGGAAGTGATCCAAATGGTGCGGTCTATTGGTTAGCCAGAATGATTGAAGGTGGCGAAGATGTAAAATTCATCGCCCGAAGAATGCTCATTTTAGCGAGTGAAGATATTGGCAATGCGAATCCAACGGCATTAATCATGGCAAATAATACCTTTCAAGCGGTAACAACAATTGGCTATCCGGAAAGCAGAATTTTATTAAGTCAATGTGCTATTTATTTAGCTACATCAGCAAAAAGCAATGCAAGTTATTTGGCAATTGGAAAAGCCCAACAAATCGTGAAACAAACCGGTGATTTACCTGTTCCGTTACACTTGCGAAATGCTCCAACCAAATTGATGAAAGAATTGGGTTATGGAGATGAATATAAATACTCCCACGATTTTGAAAATAATTTTGCGGAACAAGAATTCCTTCCCGATGAAATTCAAAACACTTCTTTTTACGAACCGGGAAATAACACTAGAGAAAAAGAACTGCGTAATTTTCTAAAAAACAGATGGAAAGATAAATATGGATATTAGAATTTAATTTGTAATTTTTCTGAAACCAATTTATCATCTTCTTGGTATTCAAAAAACCAAATACTTCCTTTTAATGTAACCACTCCTTGTTGCTCTCCTTTTTGAGCTAAAAACACTGAAGGATTATCTGTTTTGATTAATTTATAAACCACTTTAGGTGAAGAATCAACTAATTGAAAGCCATTAGCAATGGGCTGAGCAAATAACATTTCTTCAGATTTTGACATTAAAATAGCCTGTGCCTCTATTGGTTCAACCTCAACAACTTCAGTAGCTATTTTATTATCAATAACAGTTACAAAACTCTTCGTTTTTTTGTTTTCAGAAAATTTATAATTGAAATTATTTAAAGAAGTAAACGCTCCTTTTAACGCTTCTTCATAAGCTATTTTGTTGTTTTTCTCTTTGCTACTTCCTACTTCACTTGTATAAATAATATTGTTTTGGCAATCTTTAAATACAACTTGCAATTTTGTCCAAATAAATCTTCCAACTCGTTCTACATCCACTTTTAATGCATCACATTCATCAAAAGAAATATGAGGTGGGATTTCTTGATTTTCATAGAAACAAATAAACCCGATTTTTTCTAAATTATGCTTCGTAATTGTGTTTAATCGATATTCATTTTCAGCATTCATAAACTCATATTTTGTTGGAACAATTACA
>JAUXNR010000681.1 GCA_030682755.1 Flavobacterium sp. | reverse complement strand
GAAATGAACGAACAAATGAGTAAAGAAACGCTCAATTTGACCAAAGCGTTGAAAGGCGACAGTAAAATGCAAGGCAATTGGGGCGAATTAATTTTGGAACGCGTTCTCGAAAAATCCGGTTTAGAAAAAGGTCGTGAATACCATGTGCAGCAAAGTTTTCAAACGGATGAAGGTAGTCGAGTTTTTCCGGATGTAGTAATTAGTTTACCTGATGGGAAAAAAATGATAGTGGATTCAAAAGTTTCACTGACGGCTTATGAACGTTATGCCAATGAGGAAGATGATGTGCAAAAAACAGTCTTTTTAAGAGAACACATCAATTCCATTAAACGCCACGTGGAACAATTGAGTGACAAAAATTACCACGATTTATATCAAATGGAAAGTCCGGATTTCGTGTTATTGTTTATTCCGATTGAATCGGCTTTTGCGATTGCTTTGAATGACGATAATTCGTTGTATAACAAAGCATTTGAGCGAAATATCATCATTGTAACCCCAACTACTTTATTAGCCACATTGCGAACCATCGACAGTATGTGGACGAATCAAAAACAGCAAGAAAATGCCTTGGAAATTGCCCGTCAGGCAGGAGCATTATATGATAAATTTGAAGGTTTTGTTTCCGATTTAATTAAAATTGGAAAAAAAATGGACGAAGCAAAAGTGGAATACGGCAATGCAATGGGTAAACTCGTTGAAGGCAAAGGAAATCTTGTGGGTAGTGTTGAACGTTTACGTAAAATGGGAGCAAAGGCCAAAAAAGCGTTGCCGGAAAGTATTTTGAAACGAGCGGATGATGAATTTATGACGGAATAATTTATAACTTTTGGGGATATTGTTTAGAATTATTACCGTTTAACTTTGATATTGTACTAATTATCGAAAATTTTTGTTAAGACACTTATTTTTTTGCTATTTTTGGTTTGAATTTTGCAAAAAGTCCCATGAAAAAGAATTTTATTTTATTGTCTATTGTAGCTGTTCTTGCTATTTTGGTTACGTATTCCTGTTCTTCAGATGATAAAGAATATGAAGAGATTCCTGATCTTGAATCACCGGTAGTCCTTGATTTGACTCAAGTACCTTATGCTACACTATCAACGTATAAATTTTTTGAAGGGGAAATGAAAAACCAAGAACCTTCCCTTGGTGTATTACCTTATGAACCCATAAGTTCATTGTTTACAGATTATGCTTTAAAAAAGCGATTTGTTTGGATGCCAAAAAACACAAAAGCTACGTATACTGCTGATGGAGACGTTTTAGATTTTCCAACAGGTTCTGTTTTGATAAAGAATTTTTATTATGACAATGTGCAGCCGGGAAATACTCGTAGAATTATAGAAACACGTTTATTGATTAAAAAAGCAACGGGTTGGATTTTTGCTGAATATGTTTGGAATGCTGAGCAAACAGAAGCAACGCTTCAAATGGAAGGAAGTTTTACACCTGTATCCTGGATTGATGAAGCAGGCATTACCCAATCTGTAAATTATAGAGTGCCTTCTGAAGTGGAGTGTTTGATCTGTCATAAATCACTACAGTCTGCAATTCCAATTGGGCCAAAACCACAAAATTTAAACAGTACTTTTGCTTTTAAAGACGGTTCCAAAAACCAATTGTCAAAATGGATTGAAATGGGCTATTTGGATGCTGCTATTCCTTCAACTATTGAAACAGTTGTAAATTATAAAGACATTACAAAACCTCTTGATTTGAGAGTGCGTTCTTATGTTGATATCAATTGTGCTCACTGCCATCAGCAAAACAGTCATTGCGATTACAGACCCATGCGATTTGCTTTTAGTGAATCATCAAACCCGATAAATATGGGAATTTGTGTTACACCTGATGAAAATGTTGATGATATTTTAACTTACATTGTAACGCCAAATAACACAGAACGATCTGTTTTGCATTTCAGAATGAATACCACAGACGAAGCTTTACGTATGCCAATTGTTGGCAGATCAGTCATTCATAAAGAAGGTGTTGAATTGATAGAACAATGGATTCAAACCTTAACCCCGTGTAATTAAACCATTATTACAAATGAAAAAAAACTACGCTTTATTATTTGCATTATTTTTTACGTATGCAGTTTCTGCACAAAGTTCATGTGCAGCAGCACTTGAAATCACCTCCGGTTCTCATAGTATGGGAATAGTTGATGGCTCAGGACCAACATTGTATTGTGTAACTTCAGGAACTGCAACCGCTGCACTTTGGTATAAATATATCCCCACAGAAGATTACAGTGTAACTGTTACTACAGATTTACCAATAAATAACGGAAAAGATACCCGTTTTCATGTGTATTCTGGAACTTGTGCTTCCTTGGTTTGTGTGGCTGGTGATGATGATAGTGGTAGTGGATTTTTATCTGTGGCTAACTTTAATGTTACAGCTGGGACAACCTATATCATCGCTTTTGATAACCGTTGGTTGACATTAGCCAATAACGTCACTTTTCAATTGATAGAAAATGCTCCGGCTGAACCTGAAATTCCCGTAGAGCAAATTGCTGTTCCGGTTTCATTTACAACTCAAGTGGTTTCAATTTTAGGTACTTACAAAAATGGTGT
>JAUXNR010000666.1 GCA_030682755.1 Flavobacterium sp. | reverse complement strand
TAGAAGAATTCCCAAGTATTGAATTGATCAGTATTATTTTTAAATGCTTTTTCCAGATATGCCAAACCTTCCCAATCGAAGATATTGTTTTTACTCATTAAGCTATTCCATTCAAATTTATTAATATCCTCAATCGTATTTTTTTCTTCAATACTAATATCATCATCTATTTGATTTTTGATAGGTAATTCGTTCTCAACGCTTAGACCGAAAGCCTTTCTAACTTTGCTATCACTATTGTTTGTTTCTTCTAAAGCTTTAGGGTAATGGTAATTCATTGCATCAGCCAGTTCTTTAATGTCTTGTTTTTGGTTGTGACTTGACAAAGTAATTCTAATACCAGTATTCTTGATAGGAACAGCAGGGTAGATACCTAAATTGAGAAAAAAGCCTTCATTAAACAAACGATGGACAAAATTGTAAGCTGAAACAGGAGTTCCCATGCCTAAGAAGAAAACAGGTGAGTCGTTGATTGAAATTATAGGAAGATTTTTTTGAGAAAGCAATTGATTGAAATAAGTAATCTTAGCAGCCAGTTCTACTTGTCGGATTGTAATTTCCGGAGATAAGTGAATATTTGCCGATGCAATTGCCGCTCCGACAGAAGCAGGTTCTAATTGTGCCGAAAAGGTTAACGGACCACCAAAGTTTTTAATCTTATTACGAAGTTTTTCATTTTTGCATAACAAAGTTGCCCCGCTGGCTCCAAAGGTTTTGCTTAATGTTCCAACGACAACAATATTTTCCGGTAGTTCTTTAATGCTATCAAAAACAAATCCAGTACCGTTTTTGCCTTTCCAGCTCATACCGTGCACATCATCAAAATAGAGGTGCAATTGACTATATTTTTTAGTTAATTCAATTAATTCAGCAATTGGAGCATAATCTCCAAACATTGAATATACACCGTCTGCCATGTACCAAATTTTATCACATTTGGAAGAAAGTTGTTTTATTTTTTCTTCTAACATGTTTAGGTTGTTGTGTCTAATCATTTCAACCGGTATACCTCTTAACTTTAGTAATTGACAAGCATTTTGTACACTCCAATGCACTTGATGGTCCATGATTACTCCATCTTCATCTCTTAGTAATGTTGGAATGATTGCCAAATGACCTAATGTACTATTTTTAGTAATGATTGGTGGAATCCCGTACATTTCTTCGATTTTGGATTCTAATTCGCTATAAAGTGGGTGAGAGATGTATGATTTTGATAATGGAAACTGAGTTCCATAATCTTTTATAGCCTGAATAGCTGCTTCTTTAATTCTATCATCTTGTTCCAGTCCGAGGTATCCGGTTGTTCCGAAATGATACATTTCTTTTCCTTTAATTTGAATAGTTCTCCCTGTTAAGAATTTATCTTCTGCGTACAGATGTAAGACACCTACATTTTTTGCACCCGATAATACTTCATCAACTGTGTCGATAAAGTTGTTGTGTTTGATTTTTGCCATTTTGTCGATTTTGGTTAGACCTCATCCTAAATCCCTCACCATCCGCCTTCGGACGGGACAAGAAGGAGAGGGACTTTGAATTTGATTGGCCTAGTTGGTTAATTATTTAATTAGGTTTGGGGTTAAATTTCATTATAAAATTTGATATGATTTGTATTACATATTTCATTACTCCTTTTATGACAAGTATAATTCCCAAATAGACAAGTGATTATCGAATTTTCAACAAATTATCCCAAATGGACAATTTGAAAAATTAAAAATGTTCCTATTTTTGTTAAATTCTAACCAATACGACATAAAGCATGATTGCAGCTCATGGCATTTATGAGAATGAGTACGCCCTGTTTTGGGTTGAAGACGGCATTCTCTTTTTTGAGTATAAACCAGAGGTCATTCTAACACTGGATGTTGCCCAACGCATTGTTGCCGACCGCATCCGATTTCAAAATGAAAAATCCTATCCCGTACTTTGTGACATCAGGGGTATTATTGATACGGATAAATCAGGGAGGGATTATTTGGCACAATCCGGCTCTTTACTGACCAAAGCTGTAGGTTTACTAGTTCATCAAAAAGTTTCCCTTACCATTAGTAATTTTTATTTACATATCAGTAAGCCTACTGTACCCACTCAGGTTTTTACGAGTAAAGAAGCCGGTATTATTTATTTAAAACAATTTCTATAAACATTTATAGCAACTAGAAATGGAATATCAACACAAAGAGGAACGTATTGTCGCTATGCATCAAATGTTATTTGAAATGGCAAGAGGAAATTTCAGTAATCGAATTCCTTTGAGTTCGTGTGATGATGAGCTAGAAACCTTGGTTGTTTTAATTAATATGGTGGCCGAGGAAATGAAGGAGTCTATATTTCATGCCGGATATATTAATCCTCACAGTTCGTTTCGATTTATTACCCAGACTAACCTGGTGTTGGATTATTCCTTCTGTATACAAAGTTTTAATCCCGCTGTGCTTACCATTTTAGGATATGAGAGTTTTGACCTAGTAGGTTATTCCATAGCCACTTTTGTAACTCCGGATTCTTATCAAAAATTGAATTTAGTAAAAGAAGCTTTTAAGGACGCACTTTACAACCAAACCATGCTGCCCTTGCAATTTTTGACTAAAGAGCAACTGCTTTTTTCCGTTGATTGTGCCATCACTAAATTGTATAATCGTGATGAAGTTATTTTAAGTTTTGTAGTCTCCATTCCGCAAATATCTAATGTAGCTATAGAGCAAAAAAACAGTGATGACTCAGCAAAACATCCTAATTCGAGAAAATCAGACGCTTTATTAATTCAAAAGGTTTATGATTATATTCTTGCTCATTTGCAAGAACCCTTACCTTCTTTAAAAGAATTGGCCAGGTATTTTGGCACCAATGAATATAAATTAAAAGATGGTTTTAAACACTTCTTTAAAACGAGTATCTATAAATTTTACACTGTTGAACGATTGAAAAGGGCTTTTTTGATGATTCAACAAACTACCTTACCGTTAAAAAATATTGCTACAATGAATGGTTTTACAGATTATCCCAATTTTTCAAAAGCGTTTAAAAGACAATTTGGTGTTTCTCCAAATGAAGTTGTGCGTAATTCTACTATTGAATCCTCTATTACAATTGACTAGTTGCACAATTATCCTTTTTGGATAAGTAAACCTCCCGATATAACAAGTGTTTTACATAATAAATTGTGAATTTTACCCAAAGAATTAAAACTATTGCGTGATGCGAATGTCGATTAAAACACAAAATTTAATATTAGAGCTTATTTGTTTGCTTTATGTTTTACTGTTTGTTTATGCCGCTGTGAATAAATTTTTAGATTTTGAAAATTTTCAGGTACAATTAGGTCAGTCACCTATGTTGCGTTCTTATGTGAAACTTATATCCTATGGCGTTCCAATAACAGAATTATTCCTGTCGGCTTTCTTACTCATTCCTAAGACACGACAGTTTGGACTTTATGGAGCATTTGTTTTAATGAGTTTGTTTTCGGCATATCTATTTATACTTTTAACTTATAGTGACCATATACCTTGTTCTTGTGGAGGGATATTGGAAAAATTAGGATGGAAAGAACATTTGATTTTTAATGTAGTGTTTATTTTAATTGCAATCCTTGCAATCCTAATTTATGGTATTCAAAGAAATCACAGCATCAAATTCCAAAGTCTACAATTGATAATTTTATTTTCAGGGAGTGTTTGTCTTGTTTCTTTTCTTTATTTATTTACAGCTGATGATAAACCTTCTGAGAATGATTTTATTAGACATTTTCCTCATCATCCGACCTCATTGCTCAAGCAAATTGATTTAGATTATAATTCTTATTACATAGCAGGATTTGATAAAAATAAAATTTACTTAGGGAATGTTACTGCTCCGTTAACTGTTACAGTGATAGATATAGACTCCTTCTCCAGAGAAAACTACATTATTCAATTACCTCCAACTGATTTAAAGTTTCGTGCACTAAGTTTAGTTGTGAAAGCACCCTATTTTTACTTTTATGATGGTACAACGCCAGTAGTGTACAGAGGAGAAACCTTCAATTGGAAAGCTAAACAATGGTTGTATAAAGAGGCTTATTTTACTCACATGGTACCTTTAGATTCGTCAGCCATTGCTATTAAAGCTTTGAGTAGTTCAACTATAGAAAATATCATAGGTATTGTCAATACTCGTGATTCCGTAAAAGTTGCATTGAATTCTAATTTACTCGAAAAACAAATAGATGGTATTTTCGATACAGACGGTATGTTGCTCTACAATGAATCAATAAACCAACTTGTTTATACCTATTACTATCGAAATCAATTTTTACTCATTGACTCCAAACTTCAATCACATTCTAAGCA
Organism: Flavobacterium sp.; assembly: GCA_030682755.1. Classification (GTDB taxonomy): domain Bacteria; phylum Bacteroidota; class Bacteroidia; order Flavobacteriales; family Flavobacteriaceae; genus Flavobacterium. The sequence continues at coordinate 2,767 of JAUXNR010000666.1, read as the reverse complement.
TAACACCATAGATCAAACGGAAAAAGCACAATTAAAAACTGCTAATCTATCGAAAAAAAATGTTACTGTTTTAGCAGAAAAACCATTAACCGTTAATAAAAATACAGCAACATATGGTGATTATATCTTTATAAATAGTGGCATCATGGGTAATTATGAACCCAAAGATATGTGGAATAAGGCATCAATTATTGATGTGTATTCTATAGAATATGAAAGTTATCTATTTAGTTTTTATTTACCCCATCAGAATAATCAAGCCATGAGTAGTTTTAGGATTGAAGAAGATAAATTGGTCACTATAAATGGTCACTATCTAACAATTTATCAATTGAAGCCTCCTTATTTTAAAACCATTTTTTGAAAATATACTGCAGTGTCAGGGAAACGATCGAAAACCTGAAAAAGAGTAGATCAATAATTTTAATTTTTACTATTATGAAAAGAAACATTTTTAAATCAGTATTGCCAATGGTAACTGTTTTACTGGCCGTTTTTGGAGCATTTGCTTTTAGCGAAGCACCCAAAGAAGAATTGTTAACAGTAGATATGATTGGAGTGATTCCAGGTTCTTGTGAAGAATCATCTACTGTATGTTCTACAATCGTTTTTACGCAACAATGCCAAGAAGGCAACCAATTGTTGTATCGATTAAATGAGGCAGGTACTGCATGTCCACAGCCTTTGTATAGAAAGCAGTAAGATGTTTTAAAGGTTGGGCCAATTCAATGCCGGAAGTTTAAGTTCCGGCATTGTTTATTTATAGCTATTCTTTTAGATAAAAAGCAAACCATTTTTTTATTTCTCTCGAAAGTAGTTGTTGTGTTTCAGGATTTAATATATTGTGGCCTTCATTTGGAAAAAGTAGCATTGTGTTTTTTTTCTGCAGTTTTCTTAGTGCCATGTGAAGGTAGATACTATGATTCCAATTTACATCATAATCTTCTTTGCCTGACCAGCTAAGTAAAGGAGTATTTATAGCAGCTGCATTGAGCACAGGCGAATTGATTTTATATCCGTCAAAATTATTAAACGGACTCGACCCCATTCGCAACTGCTGTGATTCAAGTCGCCATGCTTGTGTTCTATTCCAAGTCCAATTCATTTGTAAATATAGGTTTGTAAGGTCCGTTATCGCTGCTCCTGCAACAGCGGTTTTAAAAATATTGGTCTGTGTAATAATAGATGCTACTTGATAGCCGCCAAATGAGTGGCCAATAATACCAATTTTCTTGCTATCAACTTTATCTGTTTTTAGAACTTCTTGTACAGCACTAACCACACAGTCTGTTGCTGAAACACCAGGATTTCCAACCTCATAAATTATATCAGGATATAGAACAAAATAATCATCATGAACGTAGTTTGCCATTGAAAAACCATCTCTGTTAAAAAGTGTGGGGTTTTCATAGAGATGAAGCCTTTGTGATAGTTTTTCATATATATATACGATCATAGGATATTTTTTTTCCTTTTTATAACTGGACGGATAATACAATACACCTTTTAAAGAATCACCTTTGGAGTTTTTATATTGAACCAATTCCGCTATGCAACTATTATACTCTTTATAGTGTCTATTAGTTTGATATAGAACAATTGCTTTTGAATTACTGTTTTTCTTAAATATAAGACGTGGTGGTTTGGAAGCATCTTGTTCGATCCATACCATTTCTTTAGTTTTTGCAGCATATTTAATTCTATTAGATTTCGAATTTGCTAAATGAACTTTCTGTAATTTATCTTTCTCATTCCAGCTATAGTAACCAATGTTCATATTACGGTCAATTGCTGTAAAAATTATTCCTTGTTTTTTGTTGAATGTAGTTGTCAGAAATTCAATGCTACCTCGGTGAAATTTGTTGACATAAAGGTCTTCTTCAACTCTAAATTGCGTCTGTGACGGTCTACCATTTGTAAGTCTATTTTTGGTTTTACCATCCGGCGTAATCATCCAGATATCGAACTCGTCATAAATGAAAATGTGTTTATTATCATTTGACCAGCCTGCACATCCAAAGGCGTATTTAGCTCCAGCTTCGTCTTGTTTGTAATTTTCGACGGTAAATGGCATGTTGTAGGTAATATTGGTATGAATATTTTTAGTTATATCATATATCCACCAGTTTTTATTGCGGTAATAATGCAAATATCTGCCGATGGCAGAAGCTCCCATTGTCAATTCTTTTTGGCTTTGTTTTTTCAGAAGTAGTGTTGTTTTATGTGTTTTTACATCTGTTAGGTAAAGATCGACAGGTGCTGCTAATTCAAATTGAGGTTCATAATCTAGTGGATTAAATGATAGTACGTAGTCACTGTTCGGGCACATTATGGTTTTGGGTTTTTGATTAGTCGCTACAATATTTAGCATATTGGTGACTGGCCACCAAATTGCCATTTTATTAGCGTTTTCAAAATCACCTTTCACTGCTTGCGAGGGATATTCCAAAGGTGAATCGGACTCCCAAATTTCCATTAATGTAACTTTGCTTTCTTTTTTTTGGCGATTATTTATAAAAAAAATTATTTTATCATCATTCTGCTCAATTACAATTGCTTTTTGTCCAAATGGTTTAATAATACATTTGTCATTCAGTTCAGTAAAATCCGCAGGATTTAAAGTGTACAGTTCCTTTTTATTACAATCATAATAGTTTAGTTTATGGTTTTGATTTTTTTCTAGAGATGTTTCTAAATTTTCTAAAAATGCGAATCCTTTCGTTTTATTCCAAACCAAATTTTTAAACCCCATTTCACTTGAAGTAAT
>JAUXNR010000659.1 GCA_030682755.1 Flavobacterium sp. | reverse complement strand
CGTTTGACTTGGTATGCTTAACTATTTTGTTGGCAAAAATCAAATCTTCTGATTCTTGTGCTGATGGTTTTTCTTTTGTAACGTATTGAAAATCATCAAATCCAATGGTTTTTAAATCCTTGTCTTGAGAGAGGATTCCATTCAAGATAGATTTGTGGGATTTCTCCGGAAATTTTAAATTTTTCAAGGTCAAAATAATGCGGTTCTTTTTCGATTTCAGTATTTCTAACGCATCAGTATCGAAAGAGGGCGCCATTACTACTTCAAAAAACAATTTATTGACTTCTTCGGCAGTTTGCTTATCAATATTTTTGTTTGCCACCAAAACCCCACCAAAAGCAGAAACCGGATCTCCGGCAAGGGCATCAAGCCAGGCCTCTATTAAAGTGTTTCGTGAGGCAAGCCCACAAGCATTATTGTGTTTTAAAATTGCAAAAGTTGGATCTTCAAACTCAGCGATCAGAGCAAGTGCTGCATCGATATCAAGAAGGTTGTTATAAGAAATCGCTTTCCCATGGATCTGTTCGAAAACCTCATCCATATTCCCATAGAAAAACCCTTTTTGATGTGGGTTTTCGCCATACCTGAGTGTTTCGGCCTTTTGTATGCTTTGCTTAAAAGCTGGGATGATTTCGGTTTTATTGAAATAATTAAAAATAGCAGTATCGTAATGAGATGAAACATTAAATGCCTGGGCGGCAAAATAATGGCGATCATTGATTTCCGAAAAACCATTTTTTTCTTCCAAAAGCGTTATCAAATCTGAATATTGATCCGAAGATGCACAAATAATCACGTCCTTGAAATTTTTGGCTGCCGCGCGGATCAAAGAAATGCCTCCGATATCTATTTTCTCGATTATTTCGGATTCATTGCTACCTGATAAAACAGATTTTTCGAAAGGGTACAAATCCACGATTACCAAATCGATAGGAGGGATGTTATATTCATCGATTTGCTGGAGATCAGTGGGATTGTCACGCCTGTAAAGAATCCCTCCAAACACGAGCGGGTGCAATGTTTTCACCCTTCCACCAAGTATTGATGGGTAAGAGGTAACTTCTTCTATCCTTGTAACCGGGATTCCAAGTCCCTGAATAAAATCTGCCGTGCCGCCAGTTGAATAAATTTTCACCTTATTTGAACTAAGAAGCTGGGCTATTTTTTCGAGATTATCCTTGTGATACACTGAAATTAAGGCAGATGTGATTTTTTTCATGTAAATGTATTTTGGGGGAATAGTGCTGCAAGGTATAAAAAAATGACGGTTTTTCGGAAAATAATTAAGCTTACAAAGTCATATTGTTTAACTTTACCACGAA
>JAUXNR010000657.1 GCA_030682755.1 Flavobacterium sp. | reverse complement strand
TAGAAGACCTTCAAGTGTTTAATAAATATGAGTTTGTAGACTCCTTTTTTAATTAATGGAAAATCAAGAACCGGTTGTATTTAATAAGTATTTGGTATCCTTAACAAAAATTGTTTCTGTTTACAGTTTCTTTTTTGTTTTATTAAAATCTATAGCCATAGTTAGAGGAGCTTGGATGATTCCCAATATTATTTTAGCAATTCCCTTTATTATCATGGGAATTTTAACGGCATATACTGTTATCTATAAAAAGTATTCTTGGATAATTACAATTATTACAGTTACACTCATCATAGCTGTTCGTTATTATGAATATGATTTGGTTTATTTTTTACAAGATAAATACGGGAATTAATTCAAAAAGTTATTTACTTATAAATGAATTACAACATCACTCCTGTTATAAAAGTTTGTGAATTAAAAGAACTATACAAAAGTGATAATTTAATAATTCTTGATGTAAGTAATGGAAAAGAGGCTCAATCCAATTACAATAAGAAACATTTAGATGGGGCAATTTTTGTGGATTTGAATTCACAACTCGCTGACATTAAGGAAGATTTGTCACTTGGAGGAAGACACCCTTTACCTTCCATTGAAAAATTTTCTGAACTACTTTCAAGCTTAGGAATTACTCCTCAAAAGCACATTGTACTTTACGATGATAAAAACGGTTCAAACGCCGCAGCTCGAATGTGGTGGATGTTAAAATCAATCGGACATCAAAAAGTGCAAGTACTAAATGGTGGTTTTCAAGAAGCAGAGCGACATAATTTCCCAATTAATTCTGAAGAAGTATTTCCTATTTCAACTGTAGCATACAAAATTGAAAATTGGAAATTACCATTAGCATGTATTGACGAAGTTGAAAAAGCGTCTAACAGTCAAGATTATTTAATCATTGATGTTCGTGAATCCACCAGATTTAATGGCGAATATGAACCAATAGATTTAATTTCCGGTCACATTCCCAATGCAATCAATATTCCGTTTTCAACTAATTTAGATGAGAATGGACTTTTTTTTTCTCCAGAAATATTGAGGGGAAAATATAAAAACATTTTCGATAGTAAACAATCAAACGAAGTTATAGTTCATTGCGGTTCAGGTGTTACAGCATGTCATACACTTTTAGCGATGGCTTATGCCGGATTTGAAATTCCAAAATTGTATGTTGGATCTTGGAGCGAATGGAGTAGAAATGGTAAACCAATCGCAGTTAGCAGATCTTAAATTAATTAATCACCGCATTAATTTTTTGCCACAGTTGATTATCAAAATCAGACAGAGCAAAATTTTCTTCATCGGCAACTTCTCCTAAACGGATAACGACCATTTTTTTACTCGGAATTACATAAATTTTCTGGTCATTTTTTCCCAAACCACTAACCATGTCTGACGGAGCACTCGGAATCAAACTACCGGAAAATTGAAATTGTGTTTGAGGCAATCTATAACTTTCTTTTCCATTCAACCACCACATGTAACCATAGGCTTTGTTTAAATTCTGAGAAGTTGAAATTGCATTTGTCATATAAGTTTCAGGAATAATTACCTCATTTTCCCATTTTCCTTTGTTTAAAGATAGAAGTCCAAAACGAGCCACACTTCGGGTTGTACTCCAATAAACACTCAATCCACCTAATGGAATCCAAGTACCGCTCATGCCAATTTTATCTCGCAATTTACTATTGAAATAAGAGTTCCAAGTTTCATTTGAAGCTTCTGCAACCACATCTTGAAGTTTTACATACACATTATGATAGGCCCAACGAGAGCCTGCATCTGCAACATATTGCAGATTTGCTGATGAAACATCATCTCCCAAA
>JAUXNR010000647.1 GCA_030682755.1 Flavobacterium sp. | reverse complement strand
GGTACACGTATCTAAAACCGGCATAGCACTCATTGGAGAATCCACATTCATCCGATGGAATTCACATCCCATAATAATCACGTCAAATCCAAGATTTTGACCCACGATGAATTTGGCTTTGCTTAAAGCGATGTTGAATTTTTCAAGTACTTCATTTAAAGAAACTCCGTTTTGCTGAGCCAATTCGGTTGAAATACCGTGAATTCGTTCGGCATCATACGGAATATTAAATCCGTCTGGTTGCACAAGATAATCTTGATGCTCGACCAAATTTCCCATTTCGTCATGCAATTGCCACGCAATTTGAATGCAACGAGGCCAGTTGTCGGTATCGGTGATTGGTGCATCCCATCGTTTGGGTAAGCCGGTGGTTTCGGTATCGAAGATTAAAAACATGCGAAAGTGATTAGTGAAAAGTGATTCGTAATTAGCAGAAAAACCAATTGACAATTCTATTTTCAAAAATACATTTTAAGGAGGAAGAAATCAATTTTAGTTATTAACAAAAAGCAAAAAACCACTCACGTTAGTGAATGGTTTTTAATATCGTATAAAGAAAAATTCTTAGTATCTTCCTCCTCCGCCACCGCGACTGTTTCCACCACCGCTGTAGCCACCGCCACCACGACTGTTTCCACCACCACCGTAACCACCACCGCCTGAACGGTTGCTGTTAAAGCTTTTTCTTTCACCTTCCGGTTTTGGCTCTGATTTATTTACAACGATAGCACGTCCTTGAACTGTAGCTCCGTTTAATTCGTCAATTGCTTTTTGACCTTCTTCGTCATTTGGCATTTCAACAAAACCAAATCCTTTACTTCTTCCAGTAAATTTATCAGTTACAACTTTTACAGAATCAACTGCACCATAAGCCTCAAAAGACTCTCTTAAATCTGCTTCCTCAATACTCCAAGGAAGACTTCCAACAAAAATATTCATAAATTGAAATTAAAATTCCCTACAAAGGTAATCTATTTTAGCATGCAACTGAATATTTTTGTCTTTATTTTGGAATTCAAGCTGTTAAACCTGATTATAACGCACAAAAAAGGCCTTCACACAAACATGAAGACCTTTATATTATCTTGAATAATTAAGAAATTATTGAGCTGGAAAAACAGGAACTTTATAAAAAATACCTTCTTGCATGTTTAACAATTCTCCTCCTAGAGGATTATTTTCAATATTTACAGCGTTAAATCGAAACTCCCCGGATACTGTATTATTAACTGCATCATATTCATCAATAAGAATTTGTCCATCACCACCAATTCCTGAGCCAGTAGTGAAAATCACATCTTGTCCGGAGTAAGTTGCCGTAAAAGTTGCACTTCTTGCTGTATTTTCGCCCAACACATAAACACCTATGTTTTTTGAAGGTGTTTTAAGCGTAAGTACTTGATTTGAAGTATATGCATTTATAGTCAAAGCTCCATTTAAATCAACAAAAGCTTGAAAATCGATGGCTCTCCAAGTAGCATTATCTAATCTTCCTTGAACAGCAGGATTATTGAATTTAACATTCTCTTCGCAAGAGCTAAAGAGAGTAATCATTACTAAAAGGGTTATTATTTTTTTCATTTTATAGGTAAATTTGAATTGCATTAGTGATACAAAAATAGTTTTTCTACTGAAATAGACTTCAATATTTGCATAAAAATTTGAAAAACAGAACATTTTTTAATAAAAGACAGTTAAGAGTTGGGCACATTGAAAACTTTTGTATATTTGCACCCTTAATTAACAGAGGTCGAGAACCTCAAAATTTAATCACAAGATTATGTCAGTAAAAATTAGATTACAAAGACACGGAAAAAAAGGAAAACCTTTTTTCTGGATCGTAGCAGCAGATGCTCGCTCAAAAAGAGATGGTAAATTCCTTGAAAAATTAGGAACTTATAATCCAAACACAAATCCTGCAACTATTGATTTGAACCTTGATGGTGCTGTTCAATGGTTACACAATGGTGCTCAACCAACAGATACTGCAAGAGCAATCCTTTCTTATAAAGGAGCGTTATTGAAACATCACTTGGATGGTGGAGTTAGAAAAGGTGCTTTAACTCAAGAACAAGCAGATGCTAAATTAGCGGCTTGGATTGAAGAAAAAACAAACAAAGTTACTTCTAAAAAAGAAGGCTTAAGCAAAGCACAAGAAAAAGCAAAAGTTGAAGCATTAAAAGCTGAAAAAGCCGCTAATGACAAACGTGCAAATGCTGCTGCTGAGGCTTTAAAAGCTGCAGAAGTAACAGAAGAGGTTGCTGAAGAAGTGACAGAAGAAGTAAGTGAAGTGGCTGCTGAAGTAGTTGCTGAAGAAACTCCTGCTGTTGAAGAATCAAACGAAGAAAAAGAAGCTTAATATTTTGCGATAATGCGTAAAGAGGAATGTTTCTATCTTGGCAAAATCGCTAAAAAATTTAGTTTTAAAGGGGAAGTTTTAGTCTATTTAGACACTGACGAACCCGAGTTATATGAAAATATGGAATCAGTTTTTGTTGAATTAAACAAAAACTTGGTTCCATTTTTTATTGAAAATAGTTCTCTACACAAAAATGATTTTCTCAGGGTTAAATTTGAAGATGTTGAGAATGAAGCCGATGCAGATGCCATTATGGGTTGCGAGCTTTATTTACCACTTTCTTTTCTTCCAAAACTAGAAGGAAATCAATTTTATTATCACGAAGTTATTGGTTTTGAAATTGAAGATCAACGCCTTGGTGTTTTTGGAAAAATTGTTTCTGTAAACGATTCAACCGCTCAGCCACTTTTTGAAGTTTTGAATGGTGCGGTGGAAATGCTTATTCCAATGATTGATCACTTTTTGGTTAAAATTGATCGTGAAAACAAAAAGGTAATTATGAATTTACCGGAAGGTTTGGTGGAAATGTATCTTTAGAAAGTTTTCAGCTGTAGTCTCAGTTTTCAATATTCTGAAATCAAAAATCTTTATTCATAATCGTTAATCAACGTGTTTCAATTCAAACAATTTTCTGTTCAACAAGACCGATGTGCCATGAAAGTAGGCACAGATTCAGTATTATTGGGTGCTTGGTGTCCGATTGAAAACAATCCAATATCTGTTTTAGACATTGGTGCTGGTACTGGAATTTTATCTCTGATGATTGCTCAACGAAGCAACGCAGAACAAATTGATGCTTTAGAAATTGATGAAGAAGCATATGAACAATGTGTCGAAAATTTTGAAAACTCACCATGGAGTGATCGTTTGTTTTGTTTTCATGCCGGTCTTGATGAGTTTGTTGATGAACCCGAAGATGAATATGATGTAATACTTTCCAATCCTCCTTTTTATGCTGAAGATTATAAAACCGAAAATTCGCAAAGGGATTTAGCAAGATTTCAAGATGCATTACCTTTTGAAGAATTAATTGAAGCCGCAGATTTGTTACTTTCTGAAAACGGTATTTTTGCCGTAATACTTCCTTTTAAAGAAGAGCAACGATTTATTGATTTGTGTGCTAAATTTGAATTGTTTCCTGTAAAAATCACAAGAGTAAAAGGTAATTCTTCTACCCCTATTGTCAGAAGCTTACTAGCTTTTAAACGTTACGAACTAAGTACTTTACAAGCAGATGAATTGATAATTGAAACAGCTCGTCATCACTACACAAATGACTACATTGATTTAACAAAAGACTTTTATTTAAAAATGTAACTTCATTTTTTATCATCTGTTTTTAGAAATTATAACAATCGTTAATTGATTTGTTACATTTCTTTACTTACTTTTGCAAACGTTTTCGTTATCAATATTAACCAAGATGAGATTGCATTTTGCCTCATAAAAGCACAACTTATGAAACCAGATTTATTTCAAGCTCCTGATTATTATTTACTAGATGATTTATTAACCGAAGAGCACAAATTAGTACGTGATTCTGCACGTGCTTGGGTGAAACGTGAAGTATCACCAATTATTGAAGACTATGCTCAACGAGCTGAATTTCCAACGCAAATCATAAAAGGATTGGGAGAAATTGGTGGTTTTGGCCCATATATTCCGGAGGAATATGGTGGAGCAGGATTGGATCAAATTTCATATGGTTTAATCATGCAAGAAATTGAAAGAGGCGATTCAGGTGTTCGTTCAACTTCATCTGTACAATCTTCTCTTGTGATGTATCCGATTTGGAAATATGGAAATGAAACTCAACGCATGAAATATTTACCCAAATTAGCCACAGGCGAAATGATGGGTTGCTTTGGGTTAACTGAACCGGATCATGGTTCAAATCCGGGAGGAATGACGACAAACTTTAAAGACAAAGGCGACCATTATTTATTAAATGGAGCCAAAATGTGGATATCAAATGCCCCTTTTGCAGACATTGCGGTTGTTTGGGCAAAAAATGAAGAAGGCAGAATTCACGGTTTAATCGTGGAACGTGGGATGGAAGGATTTACTACTCCCGAAACACATAATAAATGGTCACTTCGTGCATCAGCTACGGGCGAATTGATTTTTGACAACGTTAAAGTTCCAAAAGAAAATTTATTGCCAAATAAATCAGGTTTAGGTGCTCCGCTGGGTTGTTTGGATTCAGCCCGTTACGGAATTGCTTGGGGAGCTATTGGTGCTGCAATGGATTGTTATGATACGGCTTTGCGTTATGCTAAAGAAAGAATTCAATTTGACAAACCTATTGGAGCTACTCAATTGCAACAAAAAAAATTAGCCGAAATGATAACCGAAATCACAAAAGCCCAATTATTGACTTGGCGTTTGGGGGTTTTAAGAAATGAAGGAAAAGCTACTACAGCTCAAATTTCTATGGCTAAAAGAAACAATGTTAACATGGCAATTGAAATTGCACGTGAGGCAAGACAAATTCTTGGAGGGATGGGAATCACCGGTGAATATTCCATCATGAGGCACATGATGAACTTGGAATCTGTAATTACTTATGAAGGAACACATGACATCCACTTATTGATTACGGGAGCAGATATAACGGGAATGCAAGCGTTTAAATAGTTAGACAGTAAAAAATAAGTCCTTCAAAATTTTGAGGGACTTATTTTTTTAAAGCTATTATTTAAAAATTGGGATTTTATGAACGTATGGCTTTTCAAATTCTTCGGTTGTTAATTGTAAGATATAAATACTATCTCCCAACAAACTTGTGTCGAATTCATATTTGTCATTTGAACCTAACTTATTGAAGTGTAGCACTTGCTTTCCGGTAAGGTCAAACAAAGTAACCGTTTTTAAACTTAAGTTTTTTGGGTTTTCAACAACTAACAAGTTATCTGTCAAATTTGAATATGCCAGTAAGTTTGAATCTATTAATTCAGGAATTTCTAAAGTACTATTTAAAAACGTAATTTCATAACGGGTAGTGTTAACACCAGCCGGTAACGATAATGTATAAGCACTATTTTTAATATCATGGTATAAACCTGTTTCTTTATCGTGTAAAAAAACATCTAAAAAACCGGAAATATCATTCATCTCGCTCACTTCAACTTTAAAAGTAGCATCAGTATTACTTTTAAATCCAACCGGATAGGTATTTGTAATTGAAAAAGGCATGGTAGAATGCAAATACTCTTCTTGATTCAAAAACAAATAAGAGTCAAAAGGTAAAGTTGTTCCGTCTGGTGATTTTGAATCGGCTTTATCTAATCCTTCAGAAGCGTTTGGCAAAAAACAAAGAGCATATTGACGAACTGCCTGGTTGTTTAACAAGGTGTTTATTTTAATGTGTGGTGCCGGTTTCTTACTAATCTGCGTATAATCAATTCCGGCTATATTTGGAATTTCATCAAAGAATTCATTATCTTCATTTTGATTTGAAGTATTTGATGTTGCATTAGATGTACGTTCAAACTCAGATTGGTTTGCAGAACCTTCTTTTATATAAATTCTAAATAAGTTTTTCATTTTAACCTCACCATCTTGAACTCCTCTAATCATAAATCCTTGACCAATTGGTGAAAACCGTCTTTCATAATAATTTGAAGGTGAACTAGGAACAGCACCCCCTTGATTTCCTCCCAAATCATAATAATAAAATGTAGCAGGCGAATAAACACTTGTAAATCCATTATAAACACCATAACCGCCTCGGTATTGTGCAATTAAGTGAGTGTTCGCCGTTTTGTCATGTTCCCAAAACAAAGCAGTACCGTCAATGTAAGGAGTATTATCTTCGTCAGTTAAAAACATATTTAAATCAATTGCCGAAGGATATGGATTTCCGGTCAGTGTATATTTATCATTTGCTACATTTATTGTAATTGACCCTGAATTTGGTTTGCCTCTAAAATCATAACGCTGGTTTGTACCTGTAGCATTATTGGCATTAATTTCAGGATAAGGTTG
>JAUXNR010000633.1 GCA_030682755.1 Flavobacterium sp. | reverse complement strand
ATTGGCGTTACTCCCAAATCTGCATCGGTGAAAGTCTCGTGATACGTAACAATTGAAGTCGCCGCTCCGCCTGTTACTTGATTGGCAACACTTGTTAAATCAAAGATGCCTACATTGTCATTGTTCGGATCGCAATACGTTAATGGGGTTGGGGTGTTGGCAATGACATCAAAATCCAATAACACAATCTCAAAAAATGCCGGATTGGAAATACAACCTGTAACGGCATCCTGGACTACAACTTCATAAGTTCCAACAGGTAAATTAGTAAAAGTAGGACTGGTTTGGAATACACCGTTATTGATACTATATAAAAATGAATTTCCTAAAGGATTTGTAATTTCGATACCTCCGGTTATGTTGGCACAACCTGCCTGAAACACTTGAAAAGTGGGCACACTAGGATTAGGAGGTAAATTATTAATAACTTGAGCCGTTGGTGTGGAAACACATCCGGTTGTTACATCTTGAACGGTTACCGAGTAATTCCCAGGTACTAGTCCCGAGAAAATTGGGCTTTGTTGAAATGCTCCACCATTTAAAGCATAAGAAAAATTAGTCCCAACTGGAGTTTGCACTTGAATTGAACCTAAAGGCTGAAAACAAGTAGGCTGTTGCACACTCAATGTCGGAGCATTCGGATTTGCAGGAATTGGGTTGATTACAACATTCACACTTGATGAAACACAACCTGTAACAACATCCAAAACTGTCAATGTATAATTCCCTGAAGAAAGTCCCGAAAAAGTGACAGACGGTTGGTAATTAATACCATCTATAGCATACTGATAATTTGTTCCCAAAGGGGAAAGCACTTCAAATGAACCGCTAGCAATGATACACGTAGGCTGTGAAGTAAAAGCAAAAGTAGGAGTTGGAACATTATCATTCGAGGTAATGACAACTGCCGTGACATCAGAAATACAACCCGTAATCGTATTTCTCACAGTTAAAGAATAGCTTCCTGAAGGCAAACCTGTAAAAAGGGTTTGAGTTTGATAAGCAACTCCATCAATACTATATTCAAAATTGGAAGCGATGGGTGAGTTTACCGAAATACTTCCGGTTGCTACCAAACAATTTGGTTGGGAAACTACTGAAAATGTAGGAGCATCAGGACCGGAAGGTATTGGATCAATCACTACAGTTGTGGCATTTGAAACACAACCAGTTGTTGTATCCAACACAGTCACCGAATAAGTTCCCGGAGTTAAACCAGTAAAAATTGCACTGCTTTGATAATTCACACCATCAACACTATATTCATAGGTTGATGTTAAAAACTGATAAGCACCTACATTTGAATAATCCTGTGGATCAATTGAGGACCAATCTGAAGGATTCCAAACCAAACTTGGCGGATTGGAATTGTTCAACCTTCTGTAAGTATATCCCGGAAGATTAGAAGGTGTGAATGCAACGCCATCGGTTCTTCCCCATAAATCTATTTCAACATCTGTATTTGTTGTTAACCTGATATTATCGTTATTGTTGATTCCTGCACAAGATGCAACTACCAGATTTGGCACAACACCGCCTTGATTTACAGCAGAACCTACTGAAACCACAAACACACTATTGTTTGCTAAAGTGCCAACCAAAGGAATCTCGCAGGAAGAAAATGCATTGCCGTTATTATAAATTTTAATTTTATAGTTCGCTAAATTAACCGGATTCCCAGTACCATTAAAAATTTCAACATATGTTAAAGCTCCAACATCTTCATCTGTCACTTCAGAAATGAATAAATTAGTGGGAGGTGGTGTACCAGTAAGTGGATTAAGCACTTCAATAGAACCAACATTTATAATACAATTGGGTTGAGAAGTCACCAAAACATCAGGTGTTTGTGGAATGGGTTTAATTTCAACTGTAAATGTTGAACTTGCTCCATTCAAACAAGCATTAGCCGTAATGACATATAAAACTTCATAAATGCCGGGTGTACTTAGTGATGGCGAAATTGCTCCGGTTGATGGATTTATTGACAAACCACTAGGTGTAGCAGAAAAAACACCTCCTGTTGTAAAATCTGTTGCTAAGTTTGGTAAAAAAGTAGCTGGATTACTTTGACAAATTGGTGTGTCATACGTAAATCCGACAATTGGGTTTGCCGTAGTTACAGTAACTGTAACACTCTCTGACAAATCACAGGTAGTTGTATTGGTAAAAGAAATATCATCAAGTGCAAAATCATTTCCACCTACAGTAGTAACCCTATCATATATACATATTTCTGCGGTTGTATTTGTTCCTGAATTCCAAGTATATGAGCGTTGAGCCCACAGACAAGAAGTTCCAGGAGCAAAGGCTTGCCCTACTGAAACGCCATTTATCAACACTTCAATATTGGCGGGATTTGGCAATGCAATGGTTTGTACCCAATAACTAAACGTATAAGTTTGTCCGGGTTGAACAGAAACAGTTTGACACCAAACTTTATCATTTCCTCCATTAAAGGTTGACCCATCAACAATCATCATATTGCCTGTTCCGGAAGTATGATCCACACAGTTTGAAAAACCAAAAAACCATGTTTGGGAATTGGGTGCAACAGTATAAATTTTTTGACCTCCTGACGGATTCAAAGGAGTGTAGAAATAGTCTGTAGTAAAACCCGTATTCCCTTGTGAAAAATCACCATTAAAAATTAAATTTTGGGTGGTTGAAACAGTTGAAGTAACCGTGTAAGTGGTAGTTTGACTTGGCGAAACCGTTGGAGTACTACTGGTTGGAGTAATTAAAGATGGATCTGCGGGTGAAGCAGTCCAATTATATGAATTGCCACCGGAAACACTTAATGTAGTGGAATTACTCAAACAAATTTCCACATCAGGAGATATGGCTAATCCGTTTGGTTGAGTTAAAATAATATTGGACAAACTTACCACTGAAGGTGGTGTATTACTATCGGTAACAGATAAAGCATAAGTTCCGGGCAACAAATTACTAAAAACTCCACTGCTATTTGTGGCATTAACCGGACCACTGATGGAATACGAAACGTAAGGTTGCACTCCTCCATTTCCATAAACACTTATTGAAGCATCATTCGCATTAAAACAAGAAGAATTTGTTGAAGAATAGCTTATTGTAAGAGGTTGTAACGGTGCTAAAACAGCAAAGTCATCCACAGCAAAATCATTTCCAACAGCATTTGTATTGTTGTTGAACAATTCAATGTTTACACAAGCATTTGATGGTACAAAACTGTAAACTACTTGTTGCCAGCCCGCAGCCGGCAATGGAGCCAAAGCCGAACCGGTAATTAATGAAAAAGTACTCACATTATTAAACTGAACTCCAATATCTGCTCTGGTTGCATTATCTACTACAGTTGTGGCAACAGATTTTATCCAGTACCTAAACGTATAAGTAACCCCAACGGTTAATCCGCAAACGCCGCCACCCGTATTCCCGGCTCTCCAAAAGCGTTGTTGACCGCCAGTGGTATTACCATCAATTACCATCATATTTCCGGTTCCGGTAGTGTGATCTCCGCCACTAATAAAAAATGCCGTATTTAAAGGTTGAGGGTTGGTTGTAAAAGCATAATTCCCTGCAACAGTGGCTCCTGAATATGGAGGAGTTAACAAAGTATAACCCGCCCCATTTAAATTAAAGCCAACACCATTTCCGCCACTTTCAAAATCACCATTGAATAATAAATTTTGCGAAAAGATAGATATTGAAAAAAGTAAAAAAAGTAAAAGAATAAAATTTACCGGGTTTTTAAATGTTTTATTCACGATTCTTTGAATTATTTTGAATTTTAAGACCATTAAATTATGAAACTTCTAAATAAGTAGCCTAAAAATTATTATTTTTAACCTTTTTATCTAAAA
>JAUXNR010000629.1 GCA_030682755.1 Flavobacterium sp. | reverse complement strand
CATGTACTTTTTCCATTCTTCTTCTCCCCCAAAATGAGCCAAACATAGTTTCAATTTACTAAAATCAGGCGTGTCTTCCAAACTGGTCCCTAAATAGTCTTTTAATAAATTTCTGTTCATCAAACAGTGATAATTTAAAGGATGTGTGAAATTAGTTGTAAACTGCAATCCACTTTTTTGAGGAAGTGGAATAGGTTCTAAATGCCCACCCTTTTTGTTATATTTAAGTATCGGATGACTAGACCATGTAGCATTTTTATCCCCTCTGAAAAATACAGTACCGGCTATACAATGAGTCAGAATGGGAATTTCATTTTCTTGAGCAAAACGGTACATCTCAATAAGGTCTTTATCAAATGGATAATACCCCAAAGCCGGATAAAGTTTTATCCCGTCAAACTGTTGGGTATGAAGTAAATGTTTAGCATAATTTTCATAATTATGATTTTTTAATTCATGTTTAGTGGCTGCTATTCGTCGGGGATCTAAAAATAGAAAAGGAAGAAACTTGTCTTTTTTTCGCTGCTTAATAATTCGTAACTCCTCCAATTGATCCATATAGGGAATAGTTGGCTCTCCCGCATCCATATAATCCATATCCATGGATAGGACTACAAATCGGGTGTTAGAATCATAACTTTTGGTCAACAAGTCAAAAATCTTTGATTGATCTTCATAAAGAGAGTAGCGACCTAATGTTAAAAATCGTTTCACAGTCTCTCGGGTAGCATTACTGAAAACAAAATCAACTCTGAAAAAATTGGTCAGAATCTTAAACACCCATCGAAGTACAAAAAGTACCAACTTATTTATCAATTGAAGTATAATAGTCCACTTCATGAAGTCCAGGAGCAAATACCTGAAAGTAGTCAACCTGTTCTTAAATACTTTAAATTTATAATTTCCTCTGGATGTAAAATTTTTATAATACCATTTTACAAACCGCATAGTAATGATATGATGCAACCCTAAAGGCATCAACCGCTTTCCAAATTTATTAGGAACATGATCAATAGTAAAAATATGGGTATGGATGTTATAAATAGGTTTTCTCATAATCAGAATGTTTTTTGCTTTTCTAAAGAGTGAAATATCAAACGAACACAACTCTGACCACTAGTATCAACATCCCAATATAATTTATGCATTCGGATACCGTCTAATGTTATGAAATTATATAAATTCTGAGGTTTGTCAGCTGTAATTTCATAATTTATATTTTCAGGCTTTAGTGAAGAATTTTTAAGTCCATACATAGCTTCACCTCTTGTTCCATCATTTCGAAAGTTGGAAGACAAAGCATCAGAAATGGAATAAACGTTAATCCATTTTATCCTTTGTTCCATTTCCATACAACGATTTGAAAAATACTTGCTGTAATAAGAATTAATAAATTCATAAGGATTACCAATTGTAATTAAAACTTCAGAGTGCAACTGCGTATTGCGAGAAGGTACGCTTCCCAAAGGAAATAAAAAATCCATTGCTATGAGTGAACCAAAACTATAACAATGATAATGAATTTTACAATCAGGTTCATTTTCTGTGATATACTCAACCAATAAATCTAAAT
>JAUXNR010000622.1 GCA_030682755.1 Flavobacterium sp. | reverse complement strand
GTTTAGCGGGGCTTGATCAAATTTATTTAAGCTATCCGTTTGATTATACAACAGACTTTTCAATAAAGCATTTTCTGCCGCCAGTCCTTCATTTTCTGAACGTAAATTTAAAAATTCATAAAACGAATGTACTCGTTCATAAACGCCACCTGTGACAACATTAGCGGAATTTATAACTTTACTTCTATGGTAAGAATGCGATTGAATGGTAAGCAACAACGAAATTCCTAAAAGCAGTAAAAACAGCATTCTTAGGCTGTTTTTAATGATATAATTTAGAATTTGCTGCATGAGTAATTCGCTTCAAAAGTAAGGTAAAATTGTTTGTTGTAAAAGCTTACTTAATTAAGATGCTTCTGTATTTATTAATGTTTTTCAATGCAATTCCGGTACCTCTTACTACGGCTCTCAACGGATCTTCTGCAATATAAACAGGTAAATCTGTTTTAAGAGAAATTCGTTTGTCCAAACCTCTTAACATTGATCCTCCTCCGGCAAGATAAATTCCTGTGTTGTAAATATCTGCGGCAAGTTCCGGTGGTGTTTGAGATAAGGTTTCCATTACAGCATCTTCAATTCTTTGAATAGATTTGTCTAATGCTTTTGCTATTTCCCGATAGGAAACATCAACTTGTTTTGGTTTTCCGGTTAATAAATCTCTACCTTGAACGGACATTTCATTTGGCGGTGACTCTAAATCTTCGATAGCAGCACCAATTTCAATTTTTATTTTTTCTGCGGTACTTTCTCCCACAAATAAATTGTGTTGCGTACGCATGTAATATACAATGTCATTTGTGAAAACGTCACCTGCAATTTTTACAGATTTATCACAAACAATTCCACCTAAAGCAATAACAGCAATTTCTGTTGTTCCACCACCAATATCCACAATCATGTTTCCTTTTGGTTGCATAATGTCAATACCAATACCGATTGCAGCAGCCATAGGCTCGTGAATCAAATAAACTTCTTTGCCGTTTACGCGTTCACATGATTCTTTAACAGCTCGCATTTCCACTTCGGTAATTCCGGAAGGAATACAAACCACCATTCGCAAAGCCGGTGTAAATAAACGTTTTTTTAATGCAGGAATACTTTTGATAAACATGTTAATCATCTTTTCAGATGCATCAAAATCAGCAATAACTCCGTCTTTTAGCGGCCTAATTGTCTTTATATTCTCGTGTGTTTTTCCTTGCATTAAATTTGCCTCTTTTCCAACGGCGATGATTTTGCCTGAAATTCTATCACGAGCTACAATAGACGGACTGTCAATTACAACTTTGTCATTATGAATAATTAGTGTGTTTGCTGTACCAAGGTCAATTGCGATATCCTCAGTCATGAAATCAAAAAATCCCATACGTTTGTTTTGGGTTTATTAGGTTTATAAATATAACACGCAAAGGTATAAAAATTAATGTTTAAAATGACGTGTTCCTGTAAATACCATTTTCAAATTATTTTCATTACAATACGTGATGCTCAATTCATCTTTAATGGAACCACCAGGCTGAATCACAGCAGTAATTCCGGCATGATGTGCAATTTCTACACAATCCGGAAATGGAAAAAAAGCATCGCTTGCCATTACAGCACCGTTTAAATCAAAATTAAAAGAATTTGCTTTTTCGATAGCTTGTTTTAAAGCATCAACTCGTGAAGTTTGACCGGTTCCGGCAGCAATTAACTGTCCGTTCTTGGCTAAAACAATCGTGTTAGATTTGGTGTTTTTACAAATCTTTGAGGCAAATAATAAATCTTCAATTTCTTGATTAGTAGGTTCAAGAGTAGTAACGGTTTTTAATCCTTCTTTAGTATCAGTAATTGCATTTCTTTCTTGAATTAACAATCCGTTTAAACAAGTTCTCACTTGTTTTTGTGGTAATGCAACATCATTTTGCACTAAAATAATTCTGTTTTTCTTTTCCTGAAGAATTGTGATGGCTTCGCTATCATAACTTGGAGCAATTACTACTTCACAAAACAATTGATTTATTTCAGAAGCTGTAGCAACATCAATTTTTCCATTTGCAATTAAAACGCCTCCAAATGCAGAAGTTGGGTCACCCGCTAAAGCGGCTAAGTATGCGTCTTTCATGGTGTTTCTTGTTGCTAATCCGCAAGCGTTGTTGTGTTTCAAAATTGCAAAAGTAGGGTTGTTGTTTTTGAATTCTAAAATTAAATTTACCGCAGCATCAACATCCAAAAGATTGTTATAAGAAAGTTCTTTTCCGTGTACTTTTGTAAACATTTGATCAAAAGCTCCAAAGAAATAGCCTTTTTGATGTGGATTTTCGCCATATCTTAAAATTTGCCCATCAGAGATGCTTTCTTTATAAATGGTTTCGTCAGTATTAAAATATGAAAATATAGCGGTGTCATAATGCGAAGAAACGTGGAAAGCTTTTGTAGCCAACAAACGTCTTTGTTCAAGAGTAGTTGCTCCGTTTTGAGTTGAAATTAATTCTAATAAATAAGCATATTCATTTACAGAAGCAACAATTACAGTGTCTTTAAAGTTTTTTGCAGCGGCTCTAATTAGTGAAATTCCACCAATGTCAATTTTTTCAATAATATCTGCTTCTGATGCACCTGAGGCTACTGTTTTTTCAAATGGATATAAATCAACAATCACTAAATCAATTTGCGGGATGTTATATTCTGTCATTTGTTGCACATCACCTTCATGATCTTGACGGTTTAAAATACCACCAAAAATTTTTGGATGCAATGTTTTAACGCGTCCGCCCAAAATGGAAGGATAAGAGGTCACATCTTCAACAGCTACTACAGGAATGCCTAAATTCTTAATAAAATCTTCTGTTCCTCCGGTTGAATAAAGTGTTACGTTTTGGTTGTGTAGTTGTTTTACAATGGGTTCTAAACCTGTTTTGTCAAATACAGAAATTAAAGCCGATTGAATGGTTTTTGAGTTGCTCATGTTGTAGTTAGATTTAAAGGTGCAAAAGTACTATTTGTCTGTTTAACTTTCAAAAGTTTGCAACATTACTTTTGGAATTTATGAAGTAATTTTTTTCTACTTTTAAGGATTGAAGTAAATGGTATAAAGTTTTGAAGTTTGAATGTAACAAATGATGACTTTTTACTACCAATTAGTATAATTTACACTTGATAATTTTTACATGCTTTTATATATTCGATTGCTTAAAGAGAGTTTCAGTTTTGCAATGAATGCATTGCGAACCAATAAACTAAGAACTTTTTTGTCTCTTCTAGGAATTACCATTGGAATTTTTTCAATCATAGCAGTTTTGGCAGCTGTTGATTCATTGGAAAGAAAAGTAAAAGAAGATTTAAGTGATTTAGATAAAAACACAATTTATTTAATGCGGTTTTCTTTCGGACCTTCTGAAATTCCGCAGTGGAAACGCGAACAATTTCCCGATGTAACATATGAAGAGTTTGAATATTTTAAACGTTCTGTAAATGGAATTGATAAAGTTGCATTTAATGTTTTTACCAGAAATGAAAATATTAAATTTGAAGATCAAACCGTTAGTGCCGTTAGGGTAACTCCCACAACAGAAGAGTTTCAGGGTATTGATGGCATAAAAATTAATCACGGGCGGTTTTTTAATGAAGTGGAATCTAATTCCGGAAGACCTGTAATTGTTTTAGGTTATGATGTGGCCAGTGGTCTTTTTGAATCTTCCGAAAAAGCCCTTGGGCAAAAAATTAGACTTTATGGACAACGTTTTACGGTTATTGGTGTAACCGAAAAGCAAGGGTTTTCTACTTTTGGCGACAGTCGTGATAACGCAGTTTTTTTTCCTGTAAACTTTCTCAGACGCTTGTATGGTGAAAACAGTTCCATGCTAACACCGGCTATAATAATCAAACCTGAAAAGGGAATTGATATGGAGGCTTTTAAAGGAGAAATTACGCAAAAATTGCGAACCTTTAGAGGTATGAAATCAACAGATGACGACAATTTTTTTATTAATGTTCTTTCCGGTTTTACAGATTTAATTGATGGGATTTTTGGTCAATTGAATATTGGTGGTTGGCTTATTGCCGGATTTTCACTTTTGGTTGGAGGATTTGGAATTGCAAATATCATGTTCGTTTCTGTAAAAGAAAGAACAAATTTGATTGGTATTCAAAAATCATTAGGAGCAAAAAATAAATTTATCTTGTTTCAATTCTTGTTTGAAGCTATAATTCTATCTGTTATTGGTGGAATTATAGGTCTTTTAATGGTTTGGGGCATTGCGGCCATAGTAACAAAAGCATTGGATTTTGAATTTGTTTTGAGTTTTGGGAATGTAGTTTTAGGAACCGGTTTGGCAG
>JAUXNR010000621.1 GCA_030682755.1 Flavobacterium sp. | reverse complement strand
TTCGTTAGGTGTATTTCATCACAAAAGACCAAAAAAGCACTTCCATTGGATGCTTGTCTCTGGAAGATTTAATTCTCAGATTTGCTGGGTAGATTATCAAGAAGTGTATGGAGGTTGCCCAGATGACGCTGAACTAGTGTTTAAGCTTTATAATCCGAATGAGAAGAACAAATTAGAAGAAAAAATATTTTTAAAGAGAGATTTGCCTTTGTCTGGTGTTCTCAAGTTGACTAGTATCTTTGATGCAAATTCTATCAACGAAGATTTTTCCTATGTCAGCATCTGGTGTTCATATGGTGGGCTTGCGTTTTATTCAACTTTGGAAAAGAAAGCGTCTATAACAATAGAGCACTCTTTTTAGCATTGCTGTTAAAAAAATTTGTACTTATTTCACTCTCGGCGCCAAAATCACTGTTAATCTAAACTGATTTTTAGCAATATTAAATGTGGTTTTCAATTATGGCAATCATCCCAATATTTAATTGAAGTCAAAAGTGGGATTTTCTCGTAATATAAGTGCTCTAATAATCTATAAAATTTTGACTAATAACCATGCATAGTTCTTTTATGAATAAAATTAGCAACATAGTTTTGCAGTTCTATAAATATAGACGAAATATAGCTGCAAGTGCTAGATATAGAAAGTTTGATTTGAATGAACTTTCTAAAGTTAAGCGATCAGATACTATCTTTGTGTTGGGGTCGTCACCGTCTATCAATGAGTTAACAGAAGATAATTGGCGAGAAATAGCTAGGCAGGATTCTTTGGCTTTAAATAGATTTTGCTTTCATGAACATGTTCCCACATTTTATTGGTTAGAATTCCCAAATAATGTGCCAGCATTACATTTTGTACTAGAAGAGATTAGAGCTAAATACAATAAAAAATCCCCAAAATTCATATTGAATTTTAACAATGTAATTTCAACTCCAGTTAAGTTTGATTTGCTTCCAGGTGTGATAAAGGATAATTCGAGTTTCATTTTGCCTAGTTTAAATCCATCTACATCTGT
>JAUXNR010000619.1 GCA_030682755.1 Flavobacterium sp. | reverse complement strand
ACCTGTAGCAGGTCAAAATTTATTGGCTTTTTCACCATTGACCGTAGCAAATCGTTTTTATGTGTATAATTCTGCAACCAATCTCTATAATGCTGTAACACCGTCAACAACAAGTTTTGCTGCAGCAACGGGTTATTTAATCCGTATGCCTAATAATTTTTCAGATACCACTCCGGGAAGTTGGGAAGGTACGTTTACAGGTGTTCCAAATAATGGAAATTATTCTGTTACGGTTGCTAATGGCACTTATAACGCAGTTGGAAATCCATATCCATCACCAATTGATGTTGAAGAATTTTTAGCAGTTAACACATTGGAGGCTGGAGAAGCATTTTATTTTTGGCGTAAAACTAACAATGCGGCAAATACTTCATATGCCACTTTTACACCCGGAATGGGAGGTTTAGCCAATGGCGGAGGCGGAAGTTCAATTGCACCGAATGGAATACTCCAAGTAGGGCAAGGTTTTATTGTAAAATCTACTTCTACTGCTATTAATTTTACCAATGCAATGCGTGTGTCCAATCATGACAATCAGTTTTTAAGAGTTGCCCCTTCTTCACTTTCTGAATCTGCTCAAAAAAGTAGAATTTGGTTAAAAGTGACCACAGAAGATAATGTTTTTGGTCAATTATTAGTTGGATACGTACCCAATGCAACAGAAGGTGTAGATGCCGGAATTGATGGGAAATATATCAATGACAGTCAAAATGCTTTTACCTCTCTGATTAACGGACAAGAATTTGCAATTCAAGGTAGAAGTTTGCCATTCTCAGCAGCTGATGTTGTGCCGTTAGGATTTAAAACCACTCAGGCCGGATTGTATGCTATTGCTATTGATCAGGTTGATGGTTTGTTTGAAGATGCAACACAAGCTATATATATTAAAGATAACGTTACGGGAACAGAGCATAATTTAAAGGTCAGTCCTTATGAATTTACTTCTGCAGCTGGCGTTTTCAATAGTCGATTTGAATTGATTTATCAAACAACATTAAGTGTTGTGAATCCAATAGCTCAAAATGTATTGGTTTATAAAAACAACCAAGAGTTGAATATTAAAGCAGCAGATGCTGATTTGATTTCTGTAACTGTTTATGATTTGAGTGGTAGAGTTATTGCTTTCAGAAATAATTTGAATACAACTGAAACGTCACTTTCTTTAGGGATGTTATCTAACCAAATGGTTATTGTAAAAGGAACTACAACTTCAGGGTCATTCACTCAAAAAGTTTTGTGGTAAACTAAAATACTTGTTATTTGTTTAAAACAGTCCTTCAGTTTTTGAAGGGCTGTTTTTTTATGTTTGACCCTTTGAAATCCGTTATTATATACCATATTATCGATAAAATGCACACGGCAGTTTTCATGTTGGTTATCGATGAAATGCACAATAATACCCTTTAAAAAAAAGCAGTGGTTACTTTAACGAGTTTTATAACAGTTTGACGAAAAAATGTTGAATCCCTTGTTTGGTGCTCTAGTTTTACATCAGAAATCAGAAACAAAATTATGAAAGCAGTAGTAAACAAGTCATTTTTTTTAAGCATCGTTTTAACGGTTATGGCATCAGTATCAAGTTTTGCTCAAGAAACTAAAGCTGAAGTAATGACACTTGTTACTGAAACAGAAGCGGCTATTTTATTGCAAACTTCTAACGAAACAGTTACGGGTTTAGAATTGACTTCATGGTTTTCCGGTGCAGCAGTTTCCATTAAAGGTGTTTCTATCCAAACTGTAAAATTGCCTTCAAAAAAAGAACAGTATTTACAATCAGGGTTTTCTACTAAAACATTATTAATTCGTTCTTTATTGAAAAAAGCTGACAGTCATTTCAACGGAATGGCATAAGTCTAAAGTATACTTGCTATTGAGCTCTTTCTTCGGAAAGAGTTTTTTTTTACTATTGAAATAAAGAAATGGCATTTAATGCTTTTATTGTCAATATGATTTTTAAGTAATCGAGGTGTTTATTTGTTGTGTTTGTTTAAAATGTAACCATTACTTTTTTTATCGGCAACAGATATTTTTTGAATAGTAAGAATAATTGCTAATTCAAAGCGTTAATCATCGGTTAAAAATGTCATTTGTCGATAAATGTAAAATACTAAAGGACTTGTGAAAATTTTATGGGATTTGATGTATTTTTATAGGCTTTTTAACTATTTTTTCTAATTCAAAGAAGCACAGTTAGAGCGTCAAATGACAAAGTGTATAATCAAATGAAGAAAGAGTTTTTTATATTTCGCATTAGCCAAAGTAGTGCCTTTAAACGTATTCTGAATTTCAGGATTTTTTTAGGGTTGGTTGTGTTATTTGTGATACAAACAGCTTCAGCTCAGGTAGCAACCTATAGTTTTAGTGAAGCTATCAGCACCTATACTCCTTTGACTACCGGCACCGTTACAGCTTATGAAGCTCCTTGGGATAATCATATAGCCGGAAATGCTTATATTGCACCCATTGACTTTACATTTTTTTATGATGGAGTGAATCACAATCAGTGTTTTGTTCATCCCAATGGTTTTATTTCTTTTTCTAATCAAATTGCCCCAACCGCTCTTAATCCTTTGTCTAATACGGCTATTTTTATAGGAGGCGGGACAATTAGTGCCTTGGGTTTGGATTTGCTTAGTACTACCGATCCCATTGTTTATGCAACCTTAGGTACTGCACCCAATCGGGTTTTTGTTGTGCAGTGGACAAATGCGAGGAGGGCTGCAGTTGCAGGTAATTTCAATTTTCAAATCCGATTGTTAGAAACTTCAAACAGTATTGAGTTTTCCTATGGTGCTTGTAACCCTGAAGGTGATTCGGCATATAGTGCTCAAGTTGGGATTCGTGGAGAGAATAATACTTTTTTGCAAGGAAATATAAAGAACAGGTTGCAAAACGGATTAAACAACAATAATCCTTGGTACACTAAAACTTTAAATGGTACCGCAAATTCGAGTTCTGTTCGAACCAGTTTGACAGAGTATCCGGATTTGGGTTTATTATATACGTTTACGCCACCGCCACCTTGCATTACACCAACGGGTATGCCTTCTAATTTGGTTATTGGCAATTCAAATGTTACTGCCAGTTCTTTTGTTGGCAATAGTTTTACTGCAGCAAGTCCGGCACCTACCAATTATTTGATCCTACGAAGTGCCGTAAATGTTCCTCCTACGGCTTCAGATATTCCCAATCGAACGTTTTATGCCGTAAACAATATTATATCAGGCACTTATACTGTTATCGGGATTTCCGCTGCTACTACATTTACACAAACTGGTTTAACGCCGAATACCACTTATTACTATTGGGTTATTCCTTATAATTCAAATTGTTTGGGAGCCCCTTTTTATAATTTGGGGAATATGATTACTGCGTCCAGAACGACCTGTATTGCTGCACCACTAAGTCCGATTGCTTCAGCTATAGGAGGTAATGAATTTACTGCCAGTTGGAATCCGGTAGCTACAGCTTCTGATTATGTTATTGATGTTTCGTATACTGCTACTTTTACGGCATTGGTTCCCGGTTATACAGGTTTGTCAACAGGAGGTGCAACTTCAATTATAATTGACGGTCTTGAACCGGTGCGGACCTATTATTTTAGGGTTAGAGCTATTGGTTTAACATGTAATTTTAATAGTGTGACTACTTCTGTTACTAAATTATGTGGTTATTTTACCATACCCTATTTTCATAATTTTGATCCTACACCAATTGTGTCAGCCCCCGTTTGTTTTACGGTTGCTGACGAGAATGTGGATAGTGTTCAATGGCAAGCCGTAAACAATCTTGCGGTTTCATTGCCTAATTCGTTTCAATTGAATACTTCGGGTCCGGTAGATTCCAACGATTGGTTTTTTCTGCCCGGATTGCAATTTACTGCCGGTATAACTTATCGTTTAAGATTTAATTATGCTACTCAAAGTGCAGGTTTATATGCTGAGAATTTAAGGATTCGAATGGGTTCAGGACCCTCTGCAGGGAATATGAATGTTACTTTGTTGGATCTTCCTAATTTGATCAACACAGTTTATCAGTCACAATTTGTTGATTTTACTCCTGTTATTAGTGGGGTTTATTCTATTGGATTTCAATCGTATAGTTTTGCAGTGCAAAGTAAAATATTGTTGGATGATGTGAGTGTAATCATATCGCCCACCTGTTTTGAACCTACTAACTTGAATATTGCCGGTATTGGTGAAACAACGGCAACTTTATCATGGGAGGCTTCAGAGCCTGAGCCGTCAGCCGGATATGATTATTATATAAGCACAAATAATACGATGCCCGGCGTTGGAGCAACACCAACCGGTAGTGTTGGAGCCGGTGTTACTAGTACTTTTATTTCCGGTTTGACTTCAGCAACTTTATATTTCGTTTGGGTGCGAGGTAGTTGTGGTCCTTCGGATAAGAGTATATGGAGTTTGGTGCAGTCGTTTAGTACGGATTGTTCTGCTCCGGCTTTGTTGTCAAGCAGTGGAGGCACTTTATGTGGAGGAGGCACAACGATGCTTTCTGTGGTGTCAAATCCGGGTTCTGTAATTGAATGGTTTGCAGAACCATCAGCAGATACGCTTTTGGGAACCGGTGAAACGTTTACAACTCCAACATTGTTTGCCACTACAACTTTTTATGCTCAATCAAAAGCCCCGGGTGGCCTAGTGACTGTTGGGCCTTTATCTCCAATTATTCAGGGAGGGGCACAAGGTATTTTGGCGGTTGAGACTTTTGTTTCCTTTTCAGTTTCATCGGCAACAAATTTTCAGTCTGTTGAAATTTACCCTAATGTATCGGGGCAAAGTGGCGTTTTAATGTTGCGAACCTCTTTTAATGTTTTAGTAGCTACCATTCCTTTTGTAACCAGTGTTGCGGGAGGTGCAACGCCACAGCTTATTCCAATTGGAGTTGATTTGACTCCCGGAAATTATTTATTGTATGTGGATGTTATGCCGGCATCCGGTTTGTTAGTTAATGTTGAAAATGCTTCTTATCCTTATGCTTCAAGTGTTGCTTCCTTAACAGGAAATGGCTATGACAATACTTTTTTTATCTATGCTTATAATTGGCGGTTTACCAATATCTGTAAGTCGTTAGTTACGCCTGTAACTGCTACGGTAACACCGGCTCCACCTGTTTCATTAAGTGAAAGTGCGGTGAGTATTTGTAAAGGAGAATCAACAGGTTTAGTTACCGTTACCGGATTTAACAATTACGATTCCTTTTCTTGGTCGCCGGCGTTAGGAGTGAGCGGTACCATTGATGCCGGATTTACTTTTACACCGGATGTATCAACGGTATATGAATTAACTTTAACGCAAACATCAGGAAGTTTTTGTACAACTGTTGTCAGTTATAACGTAACTGTTCGCTCTGAGCCTCCTGCCATTTCTATTGTGCCTGCAAATCCAACCATTTGTGAGAGTGAAACCCTTATGTTAAATGCGAGTTTAGCAGCTGCTACACCTGCCATAATTTTTAGTGAAAATTTTAATGGTCTCACAAATAATTGGGTTACTACTAATTTGTCAACCGGAGGAAATGTGGCCGCAGCTGCATGGACATTACGAAACAGTGTATATAATTATACCAGTACATTTTGGAATCCTTCTTTCAGTAGTAATGATGCTTCTCGTTTTTATTTAACTAATTCTGATGCTCAAGGTCCGCCGGGGACTAATAAAACAAGAACTTATTTAGAATCACCTTCCTTTAGCTTAGTGGGTTATACAACTGCCTCTTTGAGTTTTTGGCATTATTTGCGGTTTGTTCCGGGCAACAGAGCACAAGTTGAGTATTCTTTGGATAATGGGGTTACTTGGGTAGTGTTACAAAGTTACAACTCTAATCAAGGCGGTTTGGTTGCATTTGTGAATGCAAATCTGAACATGAATAGTTTGGTTGGTAATTCTAATGTTAAGATTCGATTTTATTATTTTGCAGATTGGGATTATTGTTGGGCTATTGATAACGTGTTGATTACAGGTAATTTAGCATTAGAGGTAAGTTGGGCTCCTGAAACGGATTTGTATTTTGATGCTGAAGGCACTGAGCCTTACATATTGGGAACTCCGGCAGCGATTGTTTATGCTAAGCCCGGCGTAACAACGGTCTATACCGGTACCGCTTTAGGTGCAAATGGTTGTTTTACCAGCAATTCTACAACAATTACCGTATTGCCTTTGCCAGAGCTTGGCACTGTTACAGTTAATCAAACGCTTTGTGGAGACGATGAACCTGAAGCGATTACCTTATCAGGATTTAGCGGAACAATTATCCGATGGGAATATGCCGATGATTTAGCGTTTACTGAAAATGTTATGCCATTAGCCATTACGGCTTCACAATTGCTTCCTACGGATATTGGAAGTTTTTTGGGTGATCGTTATTTTAGAGCTGTTTTACAGGCGGGTTCTTGTCCTTCTGTTGGGTCAACTCCGGTTTTGATTAGCCGTCCGGTTTCTGTGTGGAATGGAACGGATTGGTTGCCGGAACCTCCGGATGCATCTCGAACTGTTGTCTTTGATTTTGTTGGAAATTATACGCTTACTGCCAATATGGAAGCGTGTAGTGTTCAAGTTGTTTCCGGAAATGTAACCGTGAATTCAAATATAACCCTTTGGGTTAAAAACGAAGTGAATGTTTCCCTGGGCAGTAGTTTGACTTTTCAAAATTTGTCCTCCTTATTACAGGAGTCAGACGTTGCAAATACGGGAGTGATAACTTACAGACGAACGTCTCAACCCATGTTTAAAAGTGATTATACCTATTGGTCCAGTCCGGTGACAGGTCAAGACATAAGGCCTTTTTCTCCTTTGACCAACATAATACGCTATTATTATTACAATGCCCTTGTTGATAATTGGCATCAATTGTTTTTGGGAACAGACCCCAGTCCATCGCACATTATGATACCTGCAAGGGGTTATATTGTTCGTGGTCCGGAGAATTTTACAAATGTTACGCAAACGCCTTTTGAAGGTGTTTTTACAGGAGTTCCCAATAATGGGTTATATACTCATCCTGTTGACGCCACCGGAACCAGTGACTGGAATTTATTAGGGAATCCGTATCCAAGTGCGTTGGATATTCATGCTTTTTTATTGGATCCGTTGAATGAAGTTACATTGGATGCCACAGTTTATTTATGGACACACAATACACCTTATACCAGCGGTCAGTATGCTCCAAGCGATTATGCAACCTATAATTTTACCGGAGCCACCATGACCGGATTTGGTACGCCGGTTCCAGGACCAAATTCTACGGTTCCTGATCGTTATATCGCTTCGGGACAAGGATTTTTTATTGGTGCTCTTCAAAGTGGTGTGGCTACATTTAGAAATACGATGCGTGTGGCGGGCAATAATTCTACTTTTTTCAGAACTTCTTCATACAGTGAGCAGACTACTGCGGCTGATGCTATAACGTCTTTGGAACGCCATCGTTTTTGGCTGCATCTTACCAATCCGAGTACCAATGCTTTTAAACAAGCTTTGGTGGGTTATGTGGAAGGAGCTACCAATGGATTGGATCGCGGTTTTGACGGCAAGACGGCTTCGGGAGCCAATGGTTTGAACATTTATACCTTTGCTGAAAACACCAGGTTAGGCACGCAAGGAAGGGCTCTTCCTTTTGCTGATTCAGATGTTATTCCTTTGGGTTATGTTTCTTCTGTAGCAGGAATGTATCAAATTGGGTTGTCGCATTTTGATGGTTTGTTTGAAAATCAAGCTATTTATTTGGAGGATTTGCAACTGCAACTTATTCATGATTTAAAAGCCGGTCCTTATACTTTTTCTTCTCCAACAGGCACACATGACAATCGCTTTGTGGTTCGGTTTACCAATCAAACGTTGGGTGTTGGCGATGCTGTTGTGCTCACAAATTCGGTGTGGGTTTATAAAGAGGCTACTTCTTTGCATATTTCCAGTGCTGCTACTTCTTTGTCTTCTGTTCAACTCTTTGATGTTCGTGGTCGTTTGTTGGCTACTAAAACAGGCTTAAACGGACTTACTGCTTCTTTTGACTCTTTAGAACTGGCTTCGCAGGTGCTGCTTGTTCGGGTGACTACTTCGGATGGGGTGGTTGTTTTGAGGAGGGTTGTTTTTTAGGGGTTTGATCGTTTAAAAGTTTAAAAGTTTAAAAGTTTAAAAGTTTAAAAGTTTAAGGGTTTAAAGGGTTAGGGGTTTTATTTTTTACGGCTTATTTTCTTACAAATAGGTGTGATAAATTAACATTAAAATTTAGCTTTTGTTAGATATGGTTGTTAAGTGTTATTTTATTGTTAAAAAAAAGTGCAAAAAGTTTGTTAATTATTCAGATAAATGAATATATTTGTTTCCCTTGAAAAAGAGAGCAGTTAGCAAAACACTATTATCAAGTCTATCCGCCGTTTTTTTCGCTACTTTTAAAGGACAACCGTTTCCCAAACCCGGTTGAATAGAGGATTGCCACTGTGTTACATGATGCCCCACATCACGCTTAGTGTGCATAAAAACTAAATTTCTAAAAACAGAAGGACATATTGTATGGTTACAACTTTACTTTGTAAGGCTGGTGTTGGTGGGTTTAATTCTTATCAATCAGTTTGGAGGGCTCTTTTTGCTCTTTGTTTTCTATACGGCCTAAGCACTCAAGCACAAGTTGCTACGTATGTGTATGATACGGCTTATGAAATGGATGCCACCGGCACTTATATTCCTATTGTTGGAACGGCTTTGACTACGGCTTCAAATTGGGATAACCAACCTGCGGTGACGCCTGTGGTTCCAATTTTTGATTTTGTTTATAATGGTGTTGTGTACAGTCAGGTTAAAATCAGTTATAATGGATTTATAGCTTTTGGAGGAACATTAGATGTCGTACCTGGCAATGTTACACCAATCTCAACTGCAACTCCTACACAATATGTAGGAGCTATTTCTGCAATGGGTCAAGATTTAGTAGGGGCTGGTTTTGGAACGACTCCAATCTATTCTGAACCTACTAGTATTCGTTATGAAACACAAGGAGCTGTTGGAAGCAGAGTCTTTATCGTACAATGGGAAAATGCAGCAAGAAAAAATACTACAACGAGTGCCTTAACAGGATTGTTCAATTTTCAAATTCGTTTGTATGAAAGCTCAAATGTTATCGAGATTTGGCATGATACAACTACATTTTTGCCAACTGTTGTTTCAGGAACATCAATTTATCGAGCTCAAATAGGTTTAAGAGGTAGCACTGATTTTAACAACAGAACGAATTTTGTAAGTTCAACTGTATATTCCATTCCTCCAACTTTTGCTGGAACTATAAATACATCCTATTTTGTTTTCCATGCTAATTCTTATTTCACACAATTAACTAGATTCCGTTGGATTCCTCCTTGTTTTCCTCCCACTGCCCCTACGGTTTCCGGAATTGGGGTTGGTTCTGCCACTGTTGGTTGGACGGGAGCCGCATCTGTACCCGGAAATGGGTATGAGTATGAGGTTTTGGTAAGCGGAACTTCTGATGTGGTGGCTTCCGGAACGGTTGCTGCAGGTCCTTTTTCTATACCTCTTACGGGATTGCCGGAAGGAATCAATTTGGTTTTTAGAGTGCGGTCCTTATGTGGTGTTGGATTTAACAGTGTTTGGGTGAACAGTAGTGTTTTTCAAACCACTTGTGGTATTCGCACGGTTCCGTATGTACAAGATTTTGAAGTATCCGTTGCGGGTGGAATTCCGGGATGTTCTTCCTTACAAACGCTATCCGGTAACAGTTGGGCGGTAAGTACTTTAACGAGCATTGGTTTTGGTCCGAAACATTTGCGGTATACTTTTAATACGGTGAATGCGGCCAATTCGTGGTATTATACGCAACAAGTGTCCTTAACAGCCGGCACTACTTATCGGTTGTCCTATCGGTATGGGGCAACAAATCCGGCTTTGAATGAACGTTTGAGGTCCGGTTTTGGGTTGGTGAATGCAGCGGGTTCTATGGTGACTTTAGATACGCATCCGAGTGTGAAAACATCACCTTTGACTAATGTGGTGCATTTTACTCCTACGACGAGTGGCAATTATTATTTTGGTTTTAATTGTTATTCTGATGCATCACAAGAAAATTTATTGTTGGATGATATTCAGGTTGATTTTTCATCATGTTTACGTCCTACAGGTTTAACAGCGGCCAATATCAGTTTTTCCTCTGCTATTGTTTACTGGACACCGCCAACGCCAGTTCCGTCTAACGGATATGCTTATTATTTATCTACTTCGTCAACGGCTCCTGTTAACGGCACTTTACCAACAGGATTTGTGTCTGCCGGGGGTTCTGTGTTGAATCTTTCGGGATTGACACAAGGTACCAATTATTATATATGGGTTAGAAGTTCATGTGGAGCAAATGAACTGGGTGAGTGGTCTGCTGTTTTGCCTTTTACAACTTTAACACCTGCTGTAGCTACTTATTGTGTTCCGGCTCCAATCTCTGTTGACGGTCAAGGGATTACAAGAGTTCAGCTGGGCACTATTGATAATATTACGGGGGCTGAAGCCGGTAATTATGGTAACTATTCGGCTTTGAGTACAAATGCCTCTCCGGGCGAGGTTGTGCCATTAACGGTTACATTCAGTACCGCCGGTTATAGTTACAATGCCCGAGTTTGGGTTGATTGGAATAACAATAATGTTTTTGAAGATCCGGGAGAACTTGTGGCATCCGGTGTATCGCCTTTGCCCACTCCGGGAGTTTTGTCTTTAAATTTTACGGTGCCTGCTCTGCAAGCTTTGGGCAGTTATCGGGTTAGAATTGGAGGAAGAGATACCGGTTATGGCATTCCCACTCCGTGTTCAACGGCAAGTTGGTCCTCGTTTGAAGATTATACGTTACAAGTGATTCAACCGGCACCTGCTTTAGCATTGACATCTTATAATGAAGGTGTATGTGCGGGTGAATCGTCTAATATTGTACATATTACTCCGGCTACTTTAGGAAATTTTGATTCGTATACTTGGACACCGGCCTTGGGTGTGAGTGGAAATCCAACTACGGGTTATGTGTTTAGTCCTACTATAACGACTACTTACGTTTTGACCGGAAATGTATTGTCGCCACCTTTTAGTACGAGAAGTGTGAGTTTAACGGTTCAGGTAAATCCAATACCTTCACCGGTTGTTATTACCGCATCGGATACTTCGGTATGTTTGAACGGAAGTCCGGTTACTTTAACCAAAACCGGAGGTACATTTGGGGGTAATGTGGTGATGAGTTATGATTTTAATGATGCCACACTTACAAATGGTTGGACTAAGATTAACACGTCTTCGGGTGGTTCAACAGCTGCTCCGGATTGGACTTTACGTAACAGTCCGTACACAACGCCTTATGGTATAATGGCTAATACAGATGGCTCACAGTTTATTGTGTCCAATTCTGATAGTCAGGGTAGTGGGACAAATACTTTAACCTATTTGCGATCGCCGGTTTTCAGTTTGGTAGGTTATACCAATGCGGTTTTGAGTTTTTATCATTTTTACAGGGGTTGGAATAACGGAGCAGTTCGTGTTCAAATTTCAACAAATGGAGCGGCAGGTCCTTTTACGGATTTGGTTTCTTATGGTCCCAATAACACACAGGGAAGTTATAATAACTTTAAGAATGAAGTGATAAATTTTACTGCGGCTCATTTGGGTCAGGGTAATTTAATGCTTCAGTTTTCGTATGAAGTTTCGTGGGGCTATTATTGGGCTATTGACAATGTTTTAATTACGGGTAATGCCCCGATTACTTCGGTTTGGAGTCCGCAAGAAGGTTTGTTTTTGAATGAAGCCATGACATTACCTTATGTTGGAGGGCCAGAGGCTGTGGTTTATGCTTTGCCAACCACTACCACTACCTATACGGCTACGTCAACCACTTTGGCTTTGTGTGATAGTAGTGCATCTGTGGAGATAACAGTTGATGATTTTGTGGCAGGAACCCTTTCGGGAGATCAAACGACGTGTTCCGGAGCCTTAAATGATATTGTATTGACAGGGGCTACGAATCCGGTGATTCGCTGGGAGTCTGCTTCCAATGCTGCTTTTACGAATGATTTGCAAGTAATTTCAAATACCACCACTACGCTAACTGTAGCTGAGATAGGAGTTTTAACAGATGACACCTATTTTAGAGCCGTTTTAAGTAATGGTTTTTGTGAGAAAGCCAGTGATCCTATTTTGGTTTCATTTCCAAAAACTACAAACAATGGTTTGGGGTGGGATAATTTTGAGCCGGATAGTGGAACGAAAGCTGTTTTTACGGGTAATACAACAGTTTCTTCTTCTTTAGAAGCGTGTTCCTTGGAAGTGGTATCGGGAGTTGTAACAGTTCAGTCAGGTGTTACTTTTTGGGTAGCCAACACAGTTGTTGTGCAGCCGGGAGCCAGTTTGATTTTTGAGAATAATGCGAGTTTGGTTCAAGATTCATCTGCTGAAAATACCGGAGCTATAGTTTATCGTCGGGATGCACAGCCAATGTATAAGAATGATTATACTTATTGGTCAAGTCCGGTGGCATCACAAGAGATACGAGCGTTTTCGCCTTTGACCAAATTGGATCGTTATTTTCGTTATAACAATGTTACGGATAACTGGTCAAGTGTTTTTTCGTTCCCGGATGTTGGACAGACACATACCATGATTGCCGGAGAGGGTTATATTATACGAGCTCCCGAAAATTATTTTCCTTTTCCGACTGCTACTATTTTTAACGGTGAGTTTACGGGAGTACCTAATAATGGTCCGTATTCGGTTTCTATTAACTCAGTGGGCACAAGCAATTGGAATTTAATTGGGAATCCGTATCCCAGTGCGATAGATATTCATGCCTTTTGGGAAGATGCGGCTAATGAGTTGGTTGTGGATGCCACTATATACCTATGGACACATAATTCAGTGTATGCCGGAGGACAATATAATCCGAACGATTATGCGGTTTATAATTATACCGGAACGGCTGCTACGGCACCGGGTTTAAATATGACAACCCCTTCACGGTATATTGCTGCAGGTCAATCCTTTTTTATTGAAGGAGCAACAAATGGTATAGCTACATTTAGGAATTCGATGCGTGTTTCCGGTTTTAATACACAATTTTTCAGAACCATGGGTGTTCCGGTAGTTGAAGATGCCAGTTCAACTTGGGAAAGGAACCGCATTTGGTTGGGAATTTCCAATCCGGCGGGAGCTTATAAACAAGCCTTGGTGGGATATATTCAAAATGCAACGAATGGTATTGATAGAGGATTTGACGGAAAGTCAGTTGAAGCCGGGAATTCCTTGAATCTTTATACAATTGCTGTCAACCAAAATTTAACCATTCAAGGTAAGGCTTTACCGTTTGTGGAGACCGATTTAATTCCTGTGGGATATCGAGCTGCAACAGCGGGTTCATATACAATCAGTTTGGAAAATTTTGATGGATTGTTTGAAACACAGAACATTTATTTGGAAGATTTGTTGCTGCAAACGGTTCATGATTTAAAACAAAGTGCTTATACGTTTACAACGGCAAATGGTACGCACAACCAACGTTTTCAATTGCGATTTACGAATGAGACCTTGGGGGTTGATACTGTTTCTTTTGGTTCAAATAAGTTGTTTGCTTACAAGTCAGGTGAGGGGTTGGTGGTAAAAAGTTCTGAGTCGTTGTTGGCTTCTGTAGCTGTTTATGATTTGCGGGGTCGTTTGTTGGTTGTAAAAACGGCGGTCAATGCTTTGGAAATTTCATGGAATTCTTTGCCTTTTGCAGAACAAGTGTTGTTGGTAAAGATGACAAGCATTGATGGGCAGGAAGTTACACAGAAAGTTGTTTTTTGAGGTTTTTTAAATTAAAAATTTGAATGAAACGTAGCAATTTGAGAGCCGTTGCGGATTTTTTAGCGGTGCATGTGGATTCAATCTGTTTCAAATTTGTAAATAAATCCCAAATTGACAAATAAAAACTTACAATAAATAAAACAATTTAAAAAAAGATAATGTTGTCCAAATGGCTTATGGTCATTGATGTTAATTAAATAAATAATCATATATGATTAAAAAAAATGAACTTTTTAACGATTTTATTAACCTTTTAACGATTTGTTAAGATTTGGGTTTAAAACATGACATCTCCTGTATTATCTTACGGGGCTGATATTGTGGGTTTCTTATCCAAGTCAAAATCACTAATTCTAAACCAATTTATTATTTTATGAATGACAATTACCATTTGTTGGGTGCACGTTTGTTGACGTGGCTCAAAGCACAAGAATTGCCTGCTTCGGGGGATTCACCGGATGCTACTAAGTTTAAACCACGGGGTTCGTGGGTCACATCAGTTTTGCTGTTGTTTGTATTTATTTTTTCTAATTCGGTTAGTTCTCAAGTAAGTAGTTATACTTTTTCGCAGAGTTCTGGAACGTATTCAGAAATAACAGGAGGTACTACTTTAGTATCCTGTACAGAATGCGGAATTGCTTATGATACAAATTCTTATGTTATAGCTTTACCAACACCATTTACTTTTAATTTTGTAAGTGTCTCATCTGTTGTAATGAGGGTAGATGGGTCATTGGTTGTTGGTTCAAGTACTAGCAGTTCTTCTACTTCACCAATTTCTGCTACAACAGCAGCAACCGGAGTAATTGCAGCTTTAGGTATGGATTTAAGAAACTGTACTATTGCCGGAGTTCAGTATGAATTAAGATGGGAAGATGTTGGTTCTGAATATGTATTTCAATGGAAAAATGCATCAAGATGGTTACAGAATACAGTAGAAAGACTTAATTTTCAAATCAGAATAGTTAAGTCTACCGGAGTAATTTCAGTTGTTTACGGTAATTTTACAGATGTTGCAAACTCCTTAACTTACCAACCACAGGTTGGTTTGAGAGGAGCAACAAATTCAGATTATAATGCCAGAAGGTTAACTACAACTGTGCCAGATGCTACACCAACATGGGATGATACCGATGTTGCAACTTCTAATGCTCATACGTTACGATTTACTTCCGGAGCACCGGTTTCATTTCCTTCATTAGGATATACTTATACTTGGACACCCTTGGTTTTAGTGCCTTGTGAAACTCCAACAGCTCTTGCGAGTAATTTAACTTTTAGTAATGTAAACACTACATTATTGAACGGTTCTTTTACTGCGGCAGCACCTGCACCAAGTAAGTACTTGGTTGTAAGAAGCACTAGTTCAACACCTCCAACACCGGTGAACGGTACAGTTTATACTGTGGGAGGCAATTTGGGAGCAGGTACGAATGTTCGTTCTATTACTAACGCTACAACATTTTCAGATAATGGCTTAACACCAGGAGAACAATATTATTATCATGTTTTTTCGTATAATGATTTATGTACAGGACAGCCATTTTACAGTGCTACTGCTTTGACTGCAGCTCAAGCTACAGTATGTGCCGCTGGTACATCAGTAGCCTCAAATTCGATTACAACTACCTCTGCCAATATTACATGGTCAGGTTCAGGAACGTATATTGTTGAGTATGGCCCTACTACTGGTTTTACACCCGGAACTGGTGCTACTGCAGGTACAAATGGTACGATAGCATCCAGTAGTGCTACATCCCCATTTTCATTGTCGGGATTGTCACCTGCAACCAGTTATAGAGTTCATGTGAGACAGGTTTGTCCTTTTGGGGGCTACAGTGCCAATACGAGTTTTATTACTGTAACTACACTTTGTGTCCCTGAATTGGCACCAACTGTTACTCAAACCTTTGCTACTTTCACAGGTTCGGCACCGAATCCTGTATGTTGGACAGAGGCAAAAGGGGCGGTTGCTGCTCCTTCAACTGTAGTTATTCAAAATGGGAAATGGTTGAGTTCCAGCTTTGGAAATACAGGTTCTAATACAGGGGCAAAGGTAAATTTATATGATAATAATACCGGTGATTGGTTGATTTCAAATCAAATTGATTTAGGACCTATCACAGGATTGTACCGTCTGAAATATCGTATGGCCGTTACAGGTTATAATCTTACTACGTCTCAAACTACTTTGGGATCTCATTTGGTACGTGTAATTGTGTCTACCGACGGAGGTGTAACTTGGACTAGTGATGATGTCATAAAAACGTATACAGGAGTTGGAGCCTACAGTAATACAGGTCAGACTGAAATTGTTGATTTGTCCGATTTTAAAGGACTTGTGAAAATTGCTTTTGTAGCGACTACAAGTTCAACTACACCAGATATTGATTTTCATATTGACGATTTTGTAATTGAAGCTATACCGCCTTGTTTGGAGCCAAGTGCTTTATCAGTTTCTTCTGTTACTGCAACCTCGGCTTCATTGAGTTGGGCAGCACCAAGTTCTGCACCGAGTGCAGGCTATGAATGGGCTGTTACTACATCAACAACACCACCTGCATCAGGAACCGCAGTTGCCGGTTTAACTGCAAATGCAGCAGGTTTATCACAGAATACAACTTATTATTTACATGTGCGTTCCAATTGTGATGCCAGTGGTTTTAGTTCTTGGGTTACTTCTTTAGCGTTTGTAACACCTTGTCAAACTATTTCTGCCTTGCCTTATGAGATGGGGTTTGACGGTTCTGCTTTATGTTGGACGGCTTCAGGAGGAACAAACATTTGGTCATTAGCAAATGGGTCGTCTACAGATATTCCAAGTCCTCATGAAGGATCAGGTTTTGCGGTTAAACCTTATAGCAGTTCAACACAATATTTATATAGCCCGCCCGTTAACTTGGCCTCTCTTGGAAGTTCTCAGGCAGTATTGAATTTTTGGTTTTATAGAAATGTAGATGGCCACATTAATGATGCGATTACTTTTAAGTTAAATACTACAGCTGCTAATGCAGGAGCCACCACAATAGCCAGTTATAAAGTTAGGGCTTCAGAGGTTCCTGTTGTAGAAAGTTCGGGATGGTATAATTATATCGTAGCTATACCAACGAGTTGGAATTCTGCAGGAACATTTTATGTCGTAATTGAAGGGGCTACCAGTGCAGGCTTTAGTAGTTATGACATTGGTTTGGATTCATTTAGAATTGACTATGCACCGGTTGTTGTAAGTTCTTTTACTCCGTCAATTGTATGTGGTACAGCCGGTGGAGATTTGGTTACGATTACGGGTTCTAATTTTACAGGTGCTACCTCAGTTCAATTTAACGGCATTGAAGCTACCTCTTTTACGGTATTAAATGCTACGACTATAGAAGCTGTGGTTCCGGCAGGAGATATAACCGGATTGATAACAGTTTATAAAGAGCCAAGTTCTAATGGATTTGGATCGAGTTTGACTAACTTTGAAGTTAAACCTTTCCCAACCGTTGCAGCAATCACTTATGAAGATGAGCCTGTTACAACCGTGACGGTTTGTAGGCCATCACAAGTTGATTTAGGAATAGCAACCGGTGGTGGGTCATGGAGTAGTTCGGCTCCGGAAATCGCTACAGTTGACGGAAACGGTGATGTAACGTCATTACAGGCTGGAACTGTAACGATTAGTTATACCGTAGTTTCTGAAGATGGTTGTTCTACAACAAATTCTGTATCAGTGACCTTTAATGAGCCGGTTAACCTAACCGGGTTTGCACCAAGTCAAACGGTTGCAATAGGTACAACGGCAGTTTTTTCTGTAACTACTAATACAGACCCTTCTTATACCTATCAATGGAAATCTTTTGATGGTTTATCTGAAGAAGATGTAGTGAATGGTGTTGGAGTTTATGGTGAGACCTATCAAGGAGCAACTTCTTCAACGTTAACAATTTTGAATACTCCCGGTGATTTGAGTGGTTTTGAATTTTATTGTGAGATTACTCCGTTAGCTCCATGTGTGGTTGAAACATCACCTAATGTTACACTAAATGTTGGAGAAACGGGAATTACGTCAGATCCTCAAAGTGTTTCGTTATGTAGTTCAGGATCAAACAGTGCTCAGTTTATTGTTGGAGCTTCCGGAGAGGTGGATGATTATGTTTGGCAATTGGATCAAACAATTGAAGGATTCTGGGAGACAATCACTGATGGTTCGTTATATGGATTAACTTTTTCAAACAGTACGACCAATACATTAGATGTTACAGGTTTTACTTTAGCAAATACTGGATGGCGTTTTAGAGCAATTGTAAACGGACCAAATAATTCACCGGAATCAAATCCGGCGGTGGTTACTGTGTTTGAAAGTGTTACTTTTTCAACCAATCCGCAGTCAGCTTTAGTTTGTAAAATTGCAGGTTCTACCCAGTTTAATGTAGGGTATTCCGGAGCTGCAACAGGAGTTCAATGGCAGTATTCTGCGGATGGTGTAAACTATTCCAATGTTACAGATGCTTTGCCTGCAGGTGTTACGTATAGTGGTCAAACAACCACAATGCTAACAGTTACAAGAACTGCATCCACACCGGTTGGAGTTTATTATTATCGTGCTCTTGTTGCTGCAACTTCACCTTGTTTGGCTGTTTCTTCTGAAGCTGCTACGTTAGAGGTAACTACACCAACAGTTGCAGTTACACCAAGTTCGGCTACATATTGTAGTCCGGGAAATCCGGTTGTTTTAACAGCCAGTGGAGCCCTAAATTATAGTTGGAGTCCGATGACAGGCTTGACTTTTGAGGAAGGACAAACAGCGGTTGCAACAGCAAGTCCGCTTGTTACCACTACCTATGAGGTTACGGGAACTGATGCAAATGGTTGTAGTTCAACTACTAGTGTTACTGTTACGGTTTCTGTTGGAATATCGGTTTCTTTAGCATCTTCTTCGGATGCTGTATGTTCCGGTGAAAGTGTTCAAATGACCTTAACAAACACAACTCCATTGGGTAATCCAAAAGCAAGTGGATATTTGTTTGAATCTGCTGCTGAAACGTATACCCAAGTAGTTGGAACCAATTCAACTGCAATAGGTGACGATGGAAGTCAAAATGATATTCCTTTAGGATTTACTTTTAGATTTGATGATGTAGATTATACAACTTTTAGTATTAACACGAATGGATTTATTCGATTGGGAGGTTCTATTGCATTATCATCATTCACAAACATTTTAAGTAACACCACACAATATAGACCATTAATTGCTCCATTTTGGGATGATAATCACAGAAATACAGGTTCCATTTCTTATACAGTAAGTGGTTCAGCACCAACTCGTGTTTTAGAAGTAGGATGGCACAATACAAATATTGGTGGTATTGGTGCCACAAGTCCTACTTTATTAGCTTCATTCAAAATTCGATTGTTTGAAACAACAAATGTTATAGAGTTTGTTTATGGTACTATGGATGCAGCGGGTACTTTAACAGCATCAGTTGGAATAAATGGAACCGATTCGTTTTTGAGTGTTACCCCGGCAGCAACACCATCAGCATCTTCTACTGTTGCCAATAACATTATTTCAAGTACTGTTAATTTGGTAGGAAGACGTTATCGTTTTACTCCTGATATACCGGTTTATACCTATGAATGGTCATCAGAGCCAGCAGGATTTAGTTCTTCTGTTGCTAACCCGATTGTTCAGCCTACTGTTAATACTACTTATTCAGTAGTAGTTTCGGGGCCAAACGGATGTTCTTCTACCGTTTCCAAAACTATTTCGATTAGTTCAGGGGTTACTGTGACAGAGCAACCTCAAGCCGTTGCACCTTTATGTCAAGGGGCAAATACGTCATTTAGTGTTGTAGCTACCGGTCCGAATTTAGTATATCAATGGCGTAAAGACGGTACGAATATACTTGGAAATGCTTCAGCTACTACAGCAACGTTGCAGTTGAATGGTGTTACTCCTGCACAATCAGGAAGTTATGATGTGTTGATTACGCCAAGTTGTGGAGACGCACAAGTAAGTGAAGCACAATTATTAACGGTTTATCCAACACCAACTTTAGCAGCTATTTCTAATCAGAATTATTGTTCCGGTGAACTTGTTGGTCCGCAATTTTTATCAGGAACACCAGAAGGTGTTACTTATGATATTACCGGTGGTTCTTCGGTTGGATTAGCAGATGCCTTTGGTGTTAGTGAAATTCCTTCATTTGCAACTCAAATAGGTTCAGCTACTGTAACTGTAACTCCAAAAGCAAATGGATGTAATGGTGTTGCGAGAACCTTTACTATTACGGTGGGTCAATCACCAACAGCACTTACTTTAAACACTAATGCTGAAGCGATTTGTTCTACAGATCCTGCTGTTTTGTTGACTGCTTCAGGTGGTGTTGGACAAGCTGTTTTTACAAAAACTGTTGCGTCAGGAGCTGTAAACTTAGCCATTCCGGATAATTCATCAACGGGGGTTTCTCAAGTGTTAAGCGTTAGTGGTATTCCGGCAGGAGCTACGATTTCCAGAGTTGATGTTCAGTTTACACTTACCCATACTTTTAATGGAGATGTAGAGGTTAATTTAGAGGCACCGAATGGAAAGATTGTGAATTTGGTTGCAGACAGAGGGGGTTCGTCAGATGATTTTATCAACACTGTAGTAACCTCCAATACCAGTGCACCGGCATTTTCTACGGGAACTGGTCCGTTTACCGGGACATTTGGAGCTGATTTGACTTCACAACTCACTTTGATAGGGCCTATAAATACTCAAGTTTTTTCAGAGTTATTTACTGTGCCTAATGGAGATTGGATAGTTAAGTTTTATGATGATGCAAATGGTGATACCGGCAATGTGCTTTCAGTTTCCATTTCTATTGTTTATAGTGCCGTTGGAGATATAGCACCTACTTGGTTGCCTATTTCAGGATTGTATTTAGATGCTGCAGCAACACAACCTTATTCAGGTGGAACAGCGGCTTCTGTTTATGCACGTCCGAGTAGTACTCAATCTTATACGGCTACAGCAAGTTCCAGTAATGGTTGTGCTGCAACCGATACCGTAACTATTGATGTTACAGCGGCTACGGCTTGGTATTTGGATGCTGATGCTGATGGTTATTATACCGGAAGTGCTGTGTTTAGTTGTGTTTCGCCGGGATCTGGTTATGTTACTACTGTTATAGGTGGTAATGACTGTAATGATTCTAACGCTGCTGTTAACCCGGGAGCGACTGAGGTTTGTTTTGATGGAATTGACAACAATTGTGATGGTTCGTTATATGACGGTTGTACGCCTGTTATAACTACTATGGAAGCGGTTCATCAGAATCAGGTCTTACCAAATTTCAGAACTACACTTAGAGCCATAGTTCCTTCTT
>JAUXNR010000617.1 GCA_030682755.1 Flavobacterium sp. | reverse complement strand
CCGGAGCCTTTGTTACTGTCGGTTACAAAGAACATGTCAAATATTTTATCAAGGTATTTTGGGTTAATGCCTATGTCATTGTCTTCGATTTCCAACGAAACAG
Organism: Flavobacterium sp.; assembly: GCA_030682755.1. Taxonomy (GTDB): domain Bacteria; phylum Bacteroidota; class Bacteroidia; order Flavobacteriales; family Flavobacteriaceae; genus Flavobacterium. The sequence continues at coordinate 7,118 of JAUXNR010000617.1, read as the reverse complement.
AAGTCCCTTTTTGTAACGATTTTACTTTAATGTAGTTTTCTGACTTGTCAGGGTCGGCATATTTAAAGGCATTTGAGATGAGGTTGTTCAGGATTATTCTCAGTCGGAGTACGTCCGTATAGATGTATTCGGTTTCCAGTTCCTGAATGATTTGCATCGACAGGTTGTGGTTTGTGAATTGGTATTGAAAAACGATTTCATTGATTAAGTACTTCAAATTTATTTTTTCTCTTGTTATTTTTATTTTATTGTTTCGGGAATAATCAATGATGTCTTTGATGAATTGGTCTTGTGATTGGAGAATTTGCGACATCATGTCTACATATTCCTTACGTTTTTCTGCATCTTCTTCGTGTTTGATGATGACCACCAATCCCATCAAGGACGTGATAGGCGAACGCAGGTCGTGTGAGGCACTGTATACAAATCGGTCCAGTTCTTTGTTGGCGGTTTTTAATTGTTTGTTGGTTTGTTCCAGTTTTATTTTATTTGCTTTTAACCGTCGCATCATTTTGAAATAATAGCTGCTTACAAACGTAATGATCAGTATGATAAAGAAAATGTTCGTAATGACTAAAAGCGATTTCACTTTTCGTGTACCTTGTCCAAGTGCTTCCGAAAAGTTACTCTGATTGATGGTTAATTCGTCTATTATGGTATTGAGTTTGGAAACAAACTTCTGTTGGTCCCGTGCTGTTAATGTTTTAGATTTGATTTTAGTTTCAATTTCGGAAGCCACTGTTACTAATTCATTGATTTTCTGATCACCCACTTCCCATTCTGCCACCGCTTTGGAAAAGAAAGGAAGCGTTTTGAAGTTTTCGTACAGCCATATCATATCATTCAGGTCGTCTTCGTGGTTACGGCCTTGTAAGAAGCCCGCTTTTATTTTTTCTGTGATCCCTTCGCTGTTCATTTCCAATCGTGCGATTTGATCTCCTAACGGCACTGCTATTTCCGTTTTAAATTCTTCGTATTCTGAATTGTCTGCGTTGTAAAGGTAGGCTACCAGATGTCTGCTTGCATCTTTTTGAGCTTTGGAGTAGTGTGATTCTCCGTTGATGTAGGCTCGGGAGCCCGATAAAATTCGGATGGTATAGAAGTTGACCAAAATCAATAAGCCACTGGATACTATTACTGTAATTATTAAAAAATAATAATCTGTCCAATAGTTTTTGGTGTTGAGTAGTTTTTTTTCGACCATATGTAACTGAGCCTTATTTGGTTAATGGCGTTGGAATTATAAAAATAGAGATTTTAAATTGATTTGTGATTTTATTTTGGTTTTTTTTAGGAGGGAGGTGAGAGGTGTCGCTGCCTACTGCGTAGGAGGTCTTTTCTGCCTAGGCTGGATAAAATTTCGTCTTCAACATCCTGTCTTGTCCTGATTTTGTTTTACCCCATCCCTAAAGGGAGGCAAAATCAGGTGTGTGTTGTGATAGGGATGGGTTTGGTTTTAATACTATGTTGTTTGGTTTGATTGTAATGGATTGCGTTGAAAGTTGGCATTTTTTTGCTATTGTAACTAGGTTGTGGTTGTGTTTTTGTAGTTGTTTTTTGGTTCTTTTTTCTTTTTTAGGCTTGATGAAATTGATTTATCACTATTTTTCTTATGGTGGTGTTTTTTTTGAATTTGCTTTGGAAGTGCCTTTATTTTCAATATATTTATCTTAGTGCATTCCTTGGTGTGTTGTCAAGTTGCTATTTTTTTGTGGTTTTTTTTGTGATATCTAAAAAAATGTTTTGTTATTATTATATTATTGTTTAGTTTTGGTAATCGATTACGTTAAATGTATTGTATTGATTATGCGAAAAAAATACTTCTTGTTTGTTTTCTTGTTGTTTCTTTTTCAGGAGATGCGGGCTCAAGTGGGTATTAATACAGCCGTTCCGAGTCCGAATGCGGCTTTGGATGTAGGTGTTAGTTCGGATAGGATAGGTGGGTTTATGCCGCCTTCGGTTACTGAAGCACAGCGTGACGCTATACCTGTGACTGCTGCAGATGACGGGTTGATGTTATATGTCACCGTACCCTGCGGTAATCGTAGGTTGCAATTGTTTAACGGAGCTGCCTTGGCTTGGGAGGATGTGATGTCATGGGCAGTACCTTATAAGGTGTGGGATTTTGGGAATGATGGTGCTACTTGGCCCGCCACAACCGGAATTGGAACTACACCAATTGTTGTGGATAATCTGGGTTTGGTTCCGATTATTAGTGCTAATGATTTTGGTGAAGTAAACAACAGCAACGTCACTTTTAGTGATGGATTTACGACTGTCAGGAGGTTTCGAATGAATGGTCCCAGTTATATTGGCAGTTTTGTGCCGATGCCTACAAGAAGGTATTTGTATTTAGGTGTAAGTGGTCCTTGTCGTATAAAGGTATGGTTTCGATCGAACACCAATGGCGATGTACGAACCCTATATGTTACTGACGGTGCAGTGGTTGTGGGTTCGGAAACTACCAATACAGGAGGTAATGGAGATTTAGCGATACTGGAAGCTACGTATATCGGAGGACCCACTACTTTGTATGTTTTTAATGATTTATCGTGTAACTTATATAAGCTAGAGGTTTGTGGTGCTTTGGTGAGTACGAATTAGTTTTTTTGCCACGGATTTTAGGATTTTTTTGATTTGATAGATTGAATTTATACTTATAAGTGAATTGCCCATTCATTTTATAATCTAACCTACTGTATTTGTGTTTAACGATTCAGGTGTTATTGCTTGTGGTCTAGTGCCTTTAGTTGGTAGTACTTTAAATAGATTTTAAATGAAACAGTGGCTTTTTATTTTGTTTTTTAGTTTTTCTTCCGGCTATATACAAGCTCAAGTGGGGATTAATACTACTACTCCCAATCCGAATGCGGTATTGGATGTTCACAGTGCTTTTGCCGGCGGTGGTTATGGTGGGTTTATGCCGCCCAAGGTTACGTTGGCTCAACGGAATTCCATTGTCACTACTGCTGCCGATGATGGGTTGCTAGTGTATGTTAGTTTTCCCAGTGGGAATAGGTGTTTACAATTGTTTAATGGTGCTACTTTAGTGTGGGAGGATTTGAAATGTTTTGATGGACCACCGAGTGTAACACAATTGCGGATTTTTGGGGATTACGTTAATAATCAACCTCAGTACACTTTTTCCTCAGGTGATATACTCTACAGAAATATAAACCTTGAAAATTTTACAACAGGAAGTACATCAGGTGTTTGTTCTGGTGCCGTTAATAGGGTTCAATATAGTTCTATAATTCTTCACTTAATTAGTTCATCAACCAGTCAGATTGTTGTACATGGTACAAGTAGTGGTACAGGTCGTACTTTAACAAATATAGAGACGTCAACTACTTTAAACGGAACGTATACTTCAGTTCCTGGTTTTACAAGCACTTCAACTATAAATAGTGCAGCATGTGGTATCATAACAATTTCAAACATTTCAATACCAGCTAATACTTTCATCCGATTTACTTTCAGCGGTAATATCAATTTAAGTGGGTTTGATATTATAAGTCCTTAAAGAGTGGATTTTATGACCTAAAAAAAACTTTTAATCGGTTACTTTTTTAGAGATTACTAATTTGATATAATTAACTATGAATTTTAAAACCTTTTTACTATGAATAAAAAAATATTTTTAGCAGTCTTAATTTTTTTTAGTATGCTTGAGTTTGGGCATACTCAGGTTGTAGAAACCTACAATGTAAACACATGGGATATTAGAGGCACAACAACAGGGACTGAAGTCTATAACGGCGTCACATTAGTCGGAGGAGGTTCCACGATTGGTGCTGTTGAGAATAATAATCACACTTACTCTGATGGTTTTATGGCCACGAGAAGACTGCGACAAGAAGGTGTTAGCTTTTCTAGCTCGTCAATGACACCTCCTGTAGAACCCACGAGAAGATACTTTAGTATCCCTATTACAGGGACTTGTGAAATTAAGGTATGGTATAGAGCATCAGGTGGATCATCTAGGACGTTTTACATAATTGACAGTAATACTACTTATAATGTTTTGGCACAATTAACAACAACTGAAGATTCTGGTAAAATTTTAACCGCACAATATACAGGTGGATCAAATACCATTCGATTTATTACCTCAGGGAATGGAGGGGTAAATATTAATAAAATTGAAGTTACTTATCCTCCTGGAGTTACTGAGCCAACAGTTCAGGCTAGTGCCATTTCTTTTGATGCCGTTTCTTCAATTTCTTTTACGGCTAATTGGAATAGTGGCGATGGAGCCAATCGTGTTGTATTTGTGAAGGAAGGTTCACAAGGTACAATCGAGAATCCTGTGGATGGTATTTTCTATACTGCAAGTAGTAATTGGAATGATGGTTCGCCAACCGGAACTCAACTTGGGACTTCAGGCTATTATTGTGTTTATAACGGAACTGATTCAACTATTTCTCTTACCGGTTTGAATCCTTTTTCAACGTATTGGGTTCAGGTGTTTGAGTATAATGGTACGGGTACTGCTGCGGATTATTTGACAACTTCAGCAACCGGTAACCCAGGTACTGTTGCAACTTTAGCTTTACCAATTTCAGCGTCTATTTCAGGGGTTATGAATTTTGGGGAAACGTTAACGGGCTCATATGATTATTCAGAATTTCCAGGTGATGCAGAAGGTACTTCCTTGTATCAGTGGTATCGTGCAGACGATGCGAGTGGCCTAAATTCGGAGGCTATATCTGGAGCTACTTCTTTGACGTATGAGCTTACCTTGGATGATGAAGGCAAGTATATACGATTCGGGGTTATTCCCATTGATGTTAATGAGGATGAAGGTTCTGAATCTTTTAGTGATTGGGAGTTGGTTAATTCCCGTCCTGTGGCTTCTGATGTTCAGGTAAGCGGTTTGCTTGCTGTTACGCAAGAGCTTACTGCTGCTTATGCTTATTCTGATGCAGATTCCGATACTGAGGGGTTGTCCAGCTATCAATGGTATAGAGCGGATGATGCTGATGGATTGAATACTGAAGCTATATCAGGAGCTACGGCTACTACATATATTTTGGATGTTTCGGACTTGGGCAAGTATGTACAATTTCGTGTAGTTCCAGAAGCCACTAGTGGTTCCACTCCGGGAGATGCTGTTTTTGGGTCGTGGGTGGGGCCGGTTTTATCGGCTGATGCTCCATCCGTTATTGCTTTTGGTGAATTAACAGAAAGCAGTTTGACTACCGATCTTGTCACGTTGACTTTGGTTAACGATACATTTGTCAGCACTACTTTGGCTGCTTCAAATTTTACTTTGAACAATGCTCCTGCAGGGGTAAGTGTTGCTTCTGTGGTTTGGGTAAGTGCTACTGAGGCTACGCTTTCTTTTTCTTATGATGATCAGGATTTTGATACGGATGTTACTGATTTTTCGATTACGATATCGGGAGCTGTATTGACCTCTGAAACGACTTTGACTACTAATGCTTTGACTATTGTGTCCGTTATAGAAACGCTTGATGTTGCCGGTGAGCTTTCATTTGATGCTACTTGTGTAGGGACTACTGCTGTGGTAGGTTCGTTTACAGTTTCGGGGACTTCTTTAAAAGCAGGAGGTGTATCTTTAGCGGCTTTGTCCGGCTATAGTTATTCGGCTACTATTGACGGTAGTTATACAGGTACCTTATCTTTTCCTCATGATGGCGGGGATTTGGCTCCTACAACCATTTATGTACAATTTACGCCTACCACTGTTTCGGATTTTGACGGGTCTATTTTGGTTTCGAGTCAGGGAGCACCCACTGTTTCACAGGAAGTAAGTGGTGCAGGGGTTTCAACTCCTTCTACCGTTGCTGCACCTACAAGTAGTGCTGTCACTTCTACGGGGGCTACTTTGGGTGGTACTATCACCAGTTTGGGTTGTAGTGACTTAGTGGAGCGTGGTATTTATTACAGTACCACTAATGGTTTTGCAAATGGCACGGGTATAAAAGTATCTGAAACAGGCGGGCCTTATGACTTGGAAGCCTTTACGTTGGCTGTTAGTGGCTTGAGTACGGGCACCACTTATTATTATAAAGCGTTTGCACGTGGGGAGGATGATTTATCCGTATATACGGCACAAGGAAGTTTTACTACTTTAGCTATAACTGCACCTTTGGCCACAGCTGCTACCGAAGTTGGGGGCACTGGTTTTACTGCCAATTGGGAAGCTGTGGAGGGAGCTACTTCTTACGCTTTGGATGTGAGTACTTCTGCTACTTTTGGGACAAATGTTATAACCCCTGATCAAACGGTATTGGCGGGAACAAATTTACTTGGACAATCGGGATGGAGTTATACCAATGTTGTAATTACCTCTTCTACTTACTCTCTGATTACCGCCACTTCTCAAATGACCACAGCTGCTTTTTCGACGGTGGGTTATGCTGATGTTGCTTTGGCTTTTGATATTCGAACTTTTGGAGGTACTACAAGTACTGACGACAGCAATCATCTTTATATTTCTATTTCTACTGATAATGGAGCTACTTGGAGTTTGTTAGGTATTCGTATAGCTACGGGCTCTTCTGCAATTCCTGTAATCCCACTTAGTTTAGCCGGTTATTCCGGGACTCAAGTTCGTTTGCGATTTGAGACCCCTTTTGCTACAGGCAGTAGGGGTGCCGGTTTACGAAATATCTTGGTTAGTGGTGATCAGGTAGTGTTTACTCCTAATTTTGTATCCGGTTATGCCAATTTATCGGTAGGCGGTTTGTCACAGGAAGTGAGTGGTTTGACTTCTGATACGGATTATTATTATCGCGTACGTGCTTTGGATGCTACATCAGTGTCTGTTAATTCTGATACCGTTTCAGTTACTACTTTGACCCCAACGTTATGGTATGCGGATGCTGATGGTGACGGTTATGGAGATCCTGATACTACACTTTTGGCAGTGGAACAGCCGGATGGTTATGTGGCTGTTGCGGGCGATTGCGATGATTCTAACGCTGCTGTTAACCCAGGAGCGACCGAGATTTGTTTTGATGGAATTGACAACAATTGTGATGGTTCGTTATATGACGGTTGTACGCCTGTTATAACTACTATGGAAGCGGTTCATCAGAATCAGGTCTTACCAAATTTCAGAACTACACTTAGAGCCATAGTTCCTTCTT
>JAUXNR010000615.1 GCA_030682755.1 Flavobacterium sp. | reverse complement strand
ATCGTTCAAAATTATAGAAAATATCCCATTGGAAAAGTTTCTATCGGAGTATTTTTAATAGGTTTATTACTCTCTTTATATCAAATCAAAACTAGAAACTACAATTTTGCCTATGAAGGTCATACCCCTCAATATGAAGTATATGAAAACAAATCAAAAGAAATTCAAAAGAAAATTTTAGGCGAAACGGTATTTCATTGGATGGAACAATTAGACAAGAAATTACCAGTTTACTTTTAATGGCTACAAATCAAAATTAAATACAAACGCTTAAAATGGTTCCAAATCTCTCCTCACTTAATTTGTAGCTCACCAACACCAAAAATACGGCTCAATTTTACCCAAATTTGAGCTACAAATACTATATTCGTGAGCTTAAAGCAGCATCGCATGATTAATGAGAACGAAAAAATCATCTTAGATTTTATCAGAAAAAGTAAGGGTACAACTTCCAAAGAAATTTATGAAGCTACCCAAAAAATTGCTAGTTATGCTACCATAAAACGCTTACTCTCTAAATTGGTTGCCAATAATTTGGTAATAAAAGAAGGAAACGGAAAGTCAACAAAATACCTTATATCAGAATTTTATGAGATTTTATTTCCAATAAACATGGTCAGTTATTTTGAAAATGAAATTGACAATAGAACAATTAAAGAATATTTCAATTTTAATCTTATCGAACAAACGTTAAAAGAGATATCCCTATTTACGAAGGAAGAAATAGCACATCTCGAGTTTTTACAAAATAAATTTAAAGAAAACATATCAGCGCTATCTGAAATAGCGTATAAAAAAGAATTAGAAAGATTAGCCATAGATTTAAGTTGGAAATCGTCCCAAATTGAAGGAAATACCTATTCACTTTTAGAAACTGAAATCCTACTTAAAGAAAAAATTACGGCAACTGGAAAAACAAAGGAAGAGGCCATAATGCTTATCAATCATAAAGAAGCAATTGATTTTATTGTTGATAATCCCGATTATTTAATACCTCTCACTATTTCAAAAATTGAGGATATCCATAGGTTGCTAACCAAGGATTTAGGAATCAGTAAAAATCTAAGAAAAAGAAAAATTGGCATTTCTGGCACCGACTACAAACCTCTTGAAACCGATTATCAAATT
>JAUXNR010000592.1 GCA_030682755.1 Flavobacterium sp. | reverse complement strand
CCACCCCCACAAATACTCAGTACAGGGCAATTAAGGCATTTCGCACTTGTGGGCTTTTGCATTTCTCGGTATTTTTTAAACTCAGGAGTATTTATAAACTCAGTTAAATTACAATCTTTAATATTTATGGGTTTACTAAATTTGTCCGCTCCATTGTATGAACTTTTTAGCGTGTCGTTTTTCATTAGAGTACCATTTGTATCAATTATTATGATTCCAAAATCAGTAAGACCCATTCCTTCTTTTGATACAACACCACCTAAAATAACTTTAAGCATATCATCGAGTATCCTTATTGGTAATGGATTTATATCATTTAAATATGTGTTTAATAACCCTACCATCCATTCTCCATATTCTGTAGAGTAGAGATTAGATTTACCGTTAGGTAGACGACTATGGTTACCATCTTTGTATAAAAAATCTACGCTTGGAGCTCCTATTTCTTTAAAGAAAGAATATAACTCAACTGGATTAGAAGTTGGATCGATAACAGCCAGTAGACCAGCATTTAGGAATGTTGCATTTTTATGTTTTTTGAGGATTTCAAAACCTTTCATTACGTCATCAAAAGTTCCAGTGTTTTTGTGAGAAACTCTTAATTTATCGTTTACATCTTTTGGACCATCAAGGCTAACCGCAACGCTTACTTTATATTTTGAGCATATATCAAGTAGCTCATTTGTTATTAAAATTCCATTAGTTTGAATGCTAATTGGGTATTTAGATGGTAATGATTCGCGTAATAAACTAAAATAAGTATCCATTTTTTTTGCACCTAGCAGAAAAGGCTCGCCACCATGCAAAACAACACTAAAAAGTTTAGACTGTTTGGTTGATAATTCTTTTAAAGATTTAGAAATTGCCTGAATGGTTTCAAAGGACATTAACTTTTCCATATGTAACCAATTATCATCACCCATGTTATAAACATAGCAATATGAACAATTTATGTTACACCTACTTGCAACCTTAATTAGAATTGTATCAAGCTCTTCTTTATGAACAAAATCAACGCCCACGATTATGACGATTATGTGTTCTGTTGTATTTAGAAATATTATTCTGATTTTCGAATCTTACTTCCTCAATTAATCTTTTTAATACCATGCTAGGTATTTTATTTGCTTCAACAGATAATGAATTTGAATTTAAAGAAACATTACTTGTTTGTAAAGTATTGTTTTTTAAACTTATAGTTTGTTCCATAATGTATTATTGATTTTTCAGCTAAATTATAAAAAAAATATTATTTTTTAATCAAATTAATTATTAAGAGTAAAAAATGTATGATTTTGTCATTCATTAGGGGCTTTTATTTAAATATGTTCAAATAAAATAGAATTATGTGATAAATCATTTTAAATTTTCTTCAATTAGTTTTAATTTATTTTAATAAAATTGGGTTAACACAATTTAAATGCCAAACTATATTTTATAAAAATAAATGTAAATTTTTCAAAATTGCATAGTTAAACTTTTGAAATGCATAGTGGAATAAAAATGAGGTTTCTATTTTGGGCGAAATTTTAAGATTCTGGTACGGAATGGTGGGAGGTTATTGGTTTGGCGATTGTTGTTGTGCTTGGTGCTATTGTTAGGAATTTTATCTATAGGAATAAATATAAGTGGAGGAATGATAGTTGGAAAGGGAGGAGGAGATATAGATGCGGTGGCATCTTTTTTTGTTTATGGACTTGTCAATTCAAGATGATTTGTAAGAAAAAATAAATATATTTGATTATAAATGTTTTGTGCTAGCGGATTATACATATCTACCCATAATTAGGTTGTTTTGTGTGATTTTGTCACACATATTAACTAGTTGTGTACAATTGATTTTAACCCAATAACATTGATTTATGAATTATACTGTATTTTATTCTTGGCAATCTGACTTGGAAAATAGATATAATCGCTCTTTTATTCAAGATGTACTTGATAAAGCAACCAAAGCTTTTTCTAAAGACGAAAATTTTTCATTAGATGCAGTTGTTGACCGAGATACATTTGGAATGCCTGGCAGTCCATCAATTGTCGAATCAATTACAGGAAAGATAGCAAAATCTGATATTTTTGTCTGTGATGTATCCATTATTAATTTATCATCAACTGGGAGACCAACCCCAAATCCCAACGTGTTATTTGAATTGGGTTTTGCATCTGCTATATTAGGTTGGGATCGAATAATTATGATCCAAAATACCGCTTTTGGAAATACAGAAAATCTTCCTTTTGATTTACGAGGAAGGCGTATTTTGCAATACCATTTGAACAATACAATTGAAGGTAAAGCTGATGAGAAAAATAAACTTAAAAAACAATTAACAGGTGTTTTTCAAGAAGCCCTTAAACACTACAGCAAAGATTATATAACAAAGGAAAAAATTGTCTGGTGGGGAGATTGGAGTTTAGAATCTAAAATTAAAATTCAGGGTGGTAAATTACGTATTAACCGAGTATCCTCAGATGCTTTCTTTTTCCGTATCATAATATGGGACGGTGCAAGGAGCGGTCAAATATCTGGTAAAGCACAAATATTGACACCACATTCAGCCTATACAAGAATTAAAACTTTTAATGATAAAGATTGCGAAATTATATTTCGAAGAAGATTAGAAAATGGAGAATGGTTTATTGAAATCGAAGAAGGTGAAGGTTGTAAAATTTTCCATGGTCATAATTCCACATTTTCTGGTCATTATAAACATTCACCAGAAATGGTTATTAATTATGGATACTTGGACGAATTAGATCTTAATGAAATTGAGCGAATGACAGGAAAATATTTATCTGTATTTCTTGACAATTTTCAACAGTTTAGTATTGAAAAAGATGAAGAAGACAATGAATTAGTAGTCATTACTGCGGGTGTTAAAGGGCTTTATACAATTATGGAATCAATAGTTATTCTAAATAAGTTTGGCAACATTTGGTGTGCATTTATAGATCCTGAAATAGACAGTATACGCTACTTCACCAATCTAACAAGTCAAGACAAACCAAAATCAATGAAAGATTGGTTATCAAGACTTGTTCAGAAGCAGATTATAGAAAATGATGACAACGAACAAGATTCAAATTTAGATGAGTAATAACGACTGTACAGAAACCGTTAGAGTTTCGTTGCATGCACATCACAATGAAACTCCTGTTGAACGAAACTGCTATACTTCCAGTTTAATGATGTTGCAAAATTTGACGAGTATTTTAATAATTTTTGATGTTCTTTTTTACTTGTCAAATTGGGATAACTTCTTGTCAATTCGGGATTAAAACTTTTTAGCACTTCCTTACTTTTAGCTACTGTTCTATTTTTGAGGAATGGAATGGTATGAAATCATAGGGTTGGTTATTTGTGTGGTAATTGGGGCTTTTATACGTGATTATGTTTATAAGAATAAATATAAGTGGAGAAATGATAGTTGGAAGGGGAGGAGGAAATAGAGATGCGGTGGTATCTTTTTTTGTTTTATAGGAAATTGAAAAATAGGTGTTTATACGTATTGACAAGCTGGTTTAAAAGACTTACTTTGGTATTTTTTTAAAATATTTTTTTTTGGAATTACGTAAATCCGTAAAATAAACTCAACGATTTAACTTATGCTTGATTAATTTAAAATCAAAAATTATGATTGATTATGATGAAAATGACCTAATTAATGATGATTATGTCAACGCAACCACAGATGGAGATGACCCTAAATATACTGGAATTCGCGACAGGGAAAGGGTCAATAAAAAAGAGCTTTATGAAATAGTATGGTTCTGCAATGCTTTTGTAAAGAATTATAAAGTACCTAAAACAAAAGAAAGCTATCAAAAAGTAGAGAAACTGATAAGATTGCCAGAAGCTAGTAACATCGTAATGAGGAAAGATCTTAATGATTTTGTTGCCAAAAATTGGAATAAAGATTTGGTTTAGAAACTGATTTTTTTATTTAAAGATACCTATTTATATGGATTTTTTAATTCTTTAATAAGTATTTATTTTGTTTAGTACATTATATATTTCATTTTACGGTTTCTCCGTAAAATGATTGGTTTTGTTATAAATAGATTTGTAGTTAACGCATCATCTATGTTTTTCAATGGTTCTTGCATAAAGTGAAAACTAAATATTGATCATCTTTTCCAATTAAAACGTATTCTCAAATAATAGTGAAATTATGAATTCAAATTCAAAATCTACTTTCGAAAATGTTATTGAGCTTTTAAAAGTTGTTTTATGGCCGCTAATTGTCATTATCATACTTTTTACTTATCATCGTGATGTTAGTGATATGTTTCGT